>JAJPIH010000120.1 GCA_021324875.1 Alphaproteobacteria bacterium | reverse complement strand
CCTCCTCGAACAGCGACCAGATGTCGGCGCTGGTCAATTCCTTGCCGGTCCGGTCGGCCACTTCCTGGACGCGCTTGGAAAACTCGACCTGGAGGCCGCGCGGCAGATCGAGCCCGTGATCGGCTTTCAACACATAGGCAACACCGCCCTTGCCCGACTGGCTGTTGACGCGGATGACCGCCTCGTAAGTGCGGCCAAGGTCTTTGGGGTCGATCGGCAGGTAGGGAACCTCCCACAACCCGTCATTGCGCTTTTCCAGCGCCTCGAACCCCTTCTTGATCGCGTCCTGATGCGAGCCGGAAAACGCCGTGTAGACGAGTTCGCCGGCATAGGGGTGACGGGGGTGCACCGGCAGCTGATTGCAGTGCTCGACGGTGCGCACGATCTCGTCGATGTCGTGGATCTCGAGACCGGGATCGATGCCTTGGCTGAACAGGTTGAGCGCCAAGGTCATCACATCGACATTGCCGGTGCGTTCGCCATTGCCGAACAACGTGCCTTCGATGCGGTCGGCGCCGGCCATCACGCCCAGCTCCGCCGCGGCGATCGCGGTGCCGCGGTCGTTGTGCGGGTGGAGGCTCAGCACAATGCTGTCGCGGTCGCGGATATGGCGGCCGAACCACTCGATCTGGTCGGCATAGATATTCGGCGTCGCCATTTCGACCGTCGCCGGCAGGTTGAGGATCGTCTTTTTCTGCGGTGTCGGCTGCCACACATCCATGACCGCCTCGCAGATCTCGACGGCGAAATCGAGCTCGGTGCCGGTGAAGCTTTCGGGCGAATATTGGTAGACGATATCGCTCTCGGGCATCGCCTCGGCGAGGTCGCGGATCAGGCGCGCGCCGTTTACGGCGATATCGACGATGCCCGCCTTGTCGAGGCCGAAAACCACCCGCCGCTGCAGAGTCGAGGTCGAATTGTAGAGGTGCATGATGACCCGCCTGGCGCCGCGGACCGATTCGAAGGTCCGCGTGATCAGCTCGGGTCGCGCTTGGGTGAGGACCTGGATGGTCACATCCTCGGGGACCAGATCGCGCTCGACCAGTTCACGGACAAAGGCAAAATCGGTTTCCGAGGCGGCCGGAAAGCCGACCTCGATCTCCTTGAAGCCGAGCCTGACGAGAAGATCGAACATCCGGCGCTTGCGGTCGGGGCCCATGGGTTCGACCAGCGCTTGGTTGCCGTCGCGCAGATCGACGCTGCACCAGACCGGGGCGCGCTCGATGACCCGTGCCGGCCATTGTCGATCGGGCAAATTTATCGGGGCGAACGGGCGATATTTGTGGATCGGCATCATGCTCATCGAAAGCTCCTGGCGACGTCGCCGTCATGCATAGCGGGATTGGGCGGAATGAATGGGTGGCGCAATGGATCGGCGGCCGGCGGGTCCAACGACGCGCGGCCGCCCGCTAAGTCGCAATTGGGCCGTCCGTGACGTCATACGCGGGAGCGCGCCAAGCGCGGTCGCAGAACACAAGATCAAGCGGGAAGCGGACATGGCAATCACCAAAAACCTGACGGGTTCCCGGCGTCGGGAACGGCAGCCTTCGGCGTCGGTCAGGACGCCGTGCAGGTAAGTCGCAGGTTTTCGCGGTCGGTTGCCATTCCCTCCATTTAACGAGCCGGCCGGCGCCGGTCAACCCCGTCGGGTTGGCAACGGCCGCTTTTGCCGAGCAAAAATGGCGCGACGCCCGCGCGATCGGTCTGTAGCGATTCTGCCACTGTTGCACAAAACACACATGTTGCCGCAAAAGTCGCACGCCGGCGATGCTTCAATTGACTCGGATTGGACGACCGATAGTCTTGGCGATGATGAAATTCGGTGCTGCGTTGTATCGATCGCGACCCGACAAATAGTGGTCGAAACAACGCCCTGTCGGTTCGCGGCATGTTGGCCGAGCCGGCGCCGCTGCGGCGTTGGCCGGAAGGTCGGAACGAGCTGGGGGACATGGCCGAGGCAAGCGCGGCCTGAGGAATGGGGGCAACGTGGAACGCACGTCCGAACATCCAAATGTCGTGCCGTTTCCGCCGTCGGCGCAGCGAAGGGTGCCGGAAGGGGCACCGGTCACCGCGGCGAACCGGTACGAGTTCACCGAGCCGGAATTGGCGGTGCTGTGTCGGTGGTTCTCGGCGATGAAATACGCTTTCCCCGGCACCGAAGGGGTCATGATCGTCAGCCATGTCGAAGGCTATTCGGCGGTGGGGCTGTATAACCGGGTTGGCCGGGCGCCGAATTGCTTGGTGGCCAAGCATCAGGTCGGAGAGGGGATCCGCTTTTTCTGGTCGACCGAGTTCGACCCGCCGCGCCAGATCGCGGATCTGAAGGAGATTATCAACGCCCATATCCGCGCGATCAGGCCGCCGCGAGACGAGAAGGGCTGGCTCGATCCGGCCGGCTGGAGACAGGTCTACACCTCACGCCGGATCGCAACGCAATTGCAGGTCGTCTAGCGCCGGCATCGTCGGAGCGATCCGAGCCGGGTCGTCGCGGGTCCGGGACCGGCGCGGCCGGCGGCGTTGCCGAGCCGCCGCCGCAATTGGGGATGCGCGCTACCCGCGCGGCGACGGCTGATTTCTGCGCCCTTGCCGAATTTGCCGATTCGCCGAGCCCGCCGGTTTGACGGCCGGACCATGCGAGCCAGCCCCGGCCCAGCGGGCTGAGACCGCCGGGCTGACAGCTTCGCGATTGAGCGCCCCGGCCGGGCAATGACGGCGCGGTGCGGCCGGCGGCCGCGCCGGCGACGAGGCTAGGACCCGGCAAGAACGCGCCGGGCCGCAGCGGCACATGTCTGCGGATCGCCGCCGGCATCTATCCGCACCCAGTCGATCGGACCGGGACCCTGGCGCAGTTGCTGCGCCAGCACCTCGGTGGTGGCGTCGGAAGCGTCGTGGCGCCGCTGGGTGATGCGCTCGGTCATCGTCTTCGCCGCCGCTTCGAGCCACAAGCCGGTGAACGGCACCCCGGCGGCGCGCGCCACCTCGGCAAAAGCATGCCGTTCCTCCGGCCGCAGGGCCACGGCATCGATGATCACGCTGCAGCCGGCGGCGAGGGCCGCCGCCGCCTTGGCGCGCAGCGCGTCATAGACCCGCCGGCCAATCGCGCCGGTGTAGGCGGCGGGCGGCAGGCGCTCTTCGGGGGCGGCGCCGAGCATCAGCTTGCGCACGACATCGCTGCGCAATACCCGGGCGCCGGGCCGCGGCCCCAGCTCGGGCGCCAGTGCGGCGGCGAGGGTCGATTTGCCGCTGCCGCTCGGGCCGCCGATCGCCACCAACCGGGCCGGCCGCGCGGCAAGGAAATCCTGCGCAAGCTCGAAATAGGCGCGGGCCTCTTCGGTCATCGCGGCGCGTGCGGCATCCTCGCTGACATCGGTGAGAGCGGTTGCCGTGACATGGGCGCGAATGCCGGCGCGCAACGACAGGAACAGCGGCATGGCCGCCAGACCGTCGTCTTCCCCGGTACGGTCGAGATAGCGGTTCAGCACCCGATTGGCGAAATCCTCGAGCCCGCGATGGACGAGGTCCATCAGCAGGAAGGCGAGGTCGTAAAGAATGTCGATGCTCGCCAGCTCTTCGGAAAATTCAAGGCAATCGAACAAGGTCGGCTTGCCGTCGAAAAGACAGATGTTGCGCAGATGCAGATCGCCATGGCAGCGCCGCACCTTGCCGGCGCGGCGCCGGGCGTCGAGCAGCGGACCGAGGCGAGCCACGCTCTGCCGCCAGCGGTCGAGGAGGTCGTCGGCGCGCGAGGCGGCGAAGACGCCGTGCGGCGCGGCGGCCATCATCTGGCGATTGGCCGCGGCGATCGCCGCCAGCGCCGCCGCCCCGCCATGGTCCGGCCGCTGCTCGGCGGTGGCGTGAAATTGCGCGATATGGTCGGCCAGCAAATCCATCAGCCCGGCGTCGAGCCGGCCGTCGCGGGCCAGCGCATCGAACAACGCCGCCTGATCAAAGCGCCGCATCACCACGACCCAGTCGAGGGCCGGGGCATCCTCGACAAACGCAATCCGGCCGCGCTCGTCGCGCCCGATCCGGCGCAGGTTCAGATAGAGCGACGGCGCGGTCCTGCGATTGAGGCGCAATTCGGCGGCGCACGCCGCCCCCCGCTGCTCGGCGGTCGAGAAGTCGAGATAGGGGAGCTTGACCGCACGTTTGAGCTTGTACGCATAGTTCCCGGCGAGAAACACCAGCGAGACATGGGTTTCGAGCCGGTCGACACGCTCGATGCCCGGCCCGTACGAGGCCGGCCGCGACAAGAACGCGATGATCGCGCGCTGATTGTCGGCTTTTGTCGAGCCGCGCGGGCGCACTAGAACAGGCTTCCCTGCTCGGGCCGCGGCGGGCTGCGCCGCACCGGGCGACGCGGGGTGCGGCCGGCAATGGCGCCGACCCTTCCGTCATAGAATTCGAGGTCGAGGCCCTCGCCGGGTTTGATCGCCCGCGCCTCGGTCAGGACCCGCATCGCGCCGTCCCGAACCACGACATAGCCGCGCGCCAACAGGCTTTCGTGGCGTTCGGAATGGGTCGCCAGCCGGCCGGCATAATTGTCGAGCGCATCGCGCTTGGCCTCGATCGCGCGCATCAGCGCCGCATGCAGCCGGGCATCGGCGTCGGCCAGCCGCGCCGCGCTGCGGCCGAGGTCGGCGGCAAGCAGATCCGGGCGCAGCTGCACCGCCGCCAGATCGAGCCGATGGCGCAAGGCGCGCAGATGCCGCTCGGCAGCCAAGCGCAGCCGCTCGGCGCCGTGGTCGAGCCGTTGCGCGGCATTGCCGATCAAGTCTTGCGGCGACGGCAGACCCCGCGCCAAGCCGGTAACCCGCAGCCGGCGCTCGGCCAATAGCCGCGACAACCCCGCCGACAGCCGCGCCGCCTTGGCCGCCACCTCGGCCACCAGGTCGAGCCGCACCGGCACCGCCATCTCGGCCGCTGCGGTGGGGGTCGGGGCGCGGCGGTCGCTGGCGTGATCGATCAAGGTCGTATCGGTTTCGTGGCCGACCGCCGAAATCAGCGGGATCGCCGAGGCTGCCGCGGCGCGCACCACGATCTCCTCGTTGAACGCCATCAAATCTTCAAGACTGCCGCCGCCGCGCGCGACGATGATGACATCGGGGCTCGGCACGCCGGCCGCCGGCAGGCGGTTGAAGCCGGTGATCGCGGCCGCGACCTGGGCCGCCGCACCCTCGCCCTGCACGGCCACCGGCCACAACAGCACCCGCCGCGGAAAGCGGTCGCCAAGGCGGTGCAGAATGT
>JAJPIH010000174.1 GCA_021324875.1 Alphaproteobacteria bacterium | reverse complement strand
CCGCCGCCGATATTGACCATGCGCAGTTCGATATCCCGGGCCGCCAGCAGCGAGAACATGCGGGCCGCGGCCGCCAGCGCGCCGTCCCATTGCCCAAGATCGGTCTGCTGCGAACCGACGTGAAACGAGACGCCATAGGGATCGAGCCCCTGTTCGCGCGCCCGGCGCAGCAATTCGACCTCCATGTCCGGCGAGCAGCCGAATTTGCGCGACAGCGGCCAATCTGCGCCGCGGCAATCGACCAGGATGCGACAGAAAACGCGTGCGCCGGGCGCCGCCCGCGCCAGTTTTTCGAGTTCGACGGCGCTGTCGAAGGCAAACAGGCGGACCCCTTTGCGATAGGCAAAGGCGATGTCCTTTTCCTTCTTGATCGTGTTTCCGTAAGAGAGCCGGTCGGCGGTGGCACCGTTGTCGAGACACAGTTCGATCTCGCCGGGGCTTGCGACGTCGAAATTGGCGCCCTTGCCTTCGAGTCGCCGGACGATCGCCGGCGCCGGATTGGCCTTGACCGCGTAATAGATCTGAGCCAGCGGCAGATGCCGGCGCAGCGTGTCATAGGCCTCGGCAATCACCTCGAGATCGACGACGAGACAGGGGGTTTCGGGACGATTGTCGGCAAGAAAGCGGGCAATCCTCTCATTCATTCCTGGGGGTCATCCTTCCCGCGAAACGGTCTGAACGAAGGGGGTGCACTCGGTCGGCGGCCGCCGCGCCGCGCTGGACACAGCGCCACGGTTTGCGGCTGTCGATCGCGTGCGGACGGATCCGGAGGAGGCCGGCAGGTATGCCGGGCCTTACGGGTTTTCGGCCGCCTAGTTCAAGCTGCTGGGATCGGTGACCCGGCTGCCCCGCCCGCGCAGACGCGTCCCGCGAAGGTTCGCGTCAGGGCAGGGCACCACGCCCGTCAGTCGGATAGCAACCATATCGACCTCCCTCTCGGGACCGGCCTTGCAGCCGGACGACCAAAAAGGACGCGTTACGTCGTTGCATAACCACGATGGGCCATAGGCACGTGCGAGTGCGTCGAGACCCCGATAGATACGCCGATTTGGCGGCGGCGCAAGCGGCATTTCCCGAGAATTGTGCGCCTCAGCCCAGTTGGGGCGCCGAGGCCGGCCGCCGGTCGCGAGCCCTCATCCCCGCCCCGCGCCGCTGCTGGTGGTCGCCGCGCCGGCGCTCGGGCGGCGATCTTTGCGCCGCGCAGGTGCCGGTGGCGCTTGCGGCCGCTGCCCGGTTGTGAGAACCAGAGGCAACCATCGTCGCAAGAACGGAGACGGCCGATGCCGCGCTATGATTTCGACCTGTTGACCATCGGCGCCGGTTCCGGCGGCGTCGCCGGCTCGCGTCGGGCCGGCAGTTACGGCGCGCGGGTTGCGATCTGCGAGCAGGGGCGGGTCGGCGGCACCTGCGTGCTGCGCGGCTGCGTGCCCAAAAAGCTGCTCGTCTATGGCGCGCAATTCTCCGACGCTTTCGAGGACGCCGCCGGGTTCGGCTGGAGCGTGGCGCCGCCCGCCTTCGACTGGCCGCGTCTGATCGCCGCCAAGAACAAGGAGCTCGACCGACTCGAAGGCGTCTATCGCACGCTGCTGAAAAACGCCAATGTCGCGCTGATCGAGGGACGCGCCGTCGTTGTCGACCCGCATACGGTCGAGGTCAACGGCCGCCGCTACACCGCCGACAACATCATGATCGCCACCGGCGGCCATCCGACCACGCCCGAGCTGCCCGGCATCGAGCATGTCATCTCGTCGAACGAGGCGCTCGATCTGCCCCAATTGCCGCGCCGGATCGTGATTGTCGGCGGCGGCTATATCGCGGTCGAATTCGCCGGCATCTTTCGCGGCTTCGGCGCCGAGGTTGTCGAGATCATCCGCCGCGAGGAGCTGCTTTACGGTTTTGATGACGATGTCCGGGTCGCCTTGGCGCAAGAGATGCGCAACCGCGGCATCGAGATCCACACCCGTTGCCAAGTTGCGCGGATCGAGAAATTTCCGCACGGCTACTCGGTCTTTACCACCCATGGCCAGGAGATCTCGGCCGATCTCGTCATGTATGCGACCGGGCGCAAGCCGAATACCGCCGGTCTCGGGCTCGCCGAAATCGGCGTCGCACTCAATGCCGAAGGGGCGATCGAGGTCGACGCGTGGCAGCGCACGACGGTGCCAAACATCTACGCTGTCGGTGACGTGACCGACCGGCTCAACCTGACCCCGGTGGCCATCGCCGAGGCGCGCGCGATCGCCGAGACGCTCTGCAACGACAACCCGATCAAAATGGACCACGACGACGTGCCGACCGCGGTCTTCAGCAATCCGCCGATCGGCGCCGTCGGGCTGACCGAAGAGGCGGCGCGGCGCCAATTCGGCGAGGTCGACGTCTATCTTGCGCGTTTTCGCCCGATGAAAAACACGCTGTCGGGGCGCGAGGAGCGGACGGTCATGAAGCTGATCGTGGAGCCGCGCAGCGATCGGGTGGTGGGCTGCCATATGCTCGGCCCCGATGCGCCCGAGATCATCCAGGGGCTTGCCATCGCCATCAAATGCGGCGCCACCAAAAAGCAGTTCGACCAGACGGTCGGCATTCACCCCTCGGCGGCCGAAGAGTTTGTGACGATGCGCGACAAGCTGGTGCGGCCGACAAAGCTGGCCGCGGAATAGGCGGCGCGCGCCAACTGCCGCGGCGGAAAGCACAGCGCCGGCTGCGCAACCGGCGCAATCGCGGTAGGATGCGGTCGACCGCAGCACGGGGACGGGCATGAACCGGGCCGACATCGACCGCATGTTGCGCGCGCTTTATGAAGCCCGGGCGCGCAGTGATCTCGACGCGATGTGCGCCATGTTTGCCGAGAACGCGCAATGGCGGGTGGCGGGGAGCGGCCCTTCCGGCCGGATTGCGATCGCAGCGGACGGCCGCAACCAAATCCGCGCGTGGCTGGCGCTGATTGTGAAGACGTTTTTGCTCAGCGAGCTCGAGATTGTTGCGACGATCATCGACGGAGCCAATGCCGCCGGGCATTGGCGCGCCAAACTTCACTCACGCGTCACCGGCAGCGTGACCCCGACCGAACTGGTTGATCTGGTCGAGGTGCGAGACGGGCGCATCCAATCTTATCGCGAATTCTTTGTCGCCAGCGAATGAACCCGACGCCGCGCGCGCCGGCGCCGCCATGCCCGGATTGACGGCGTCGTCACCGCCGCGGCGCCAGGCGCCGCTTCAAATGTGGACGCGGGCGCTTGAGCGCGTGGCGCGGCTCGCGGACGATCGGCTGCTGACCTTTCCCCGCCTGATCGATCGCCTTGCCGACCAGTACGACACCGCGCCGGCCTTGCTCGCCGACGGCGAGACGTGGTCGTATCGGACGCTGGCGCAACGGTGCAACCGCTATGCCCATTGGGCGCTCGCCGAAGGCTTGAAAAAAGGCGACGGCGCCGCCCTGTTGATGGGGAACTGTCCCGATTACCTCGCCATTTGGCTCGGGCTGACGCGGGTCGGGATCAGCGTAGCGCTGGTCAATACCGGTCTCGCCGGATCGGCTCCGGCGCATTCGCTCAACGCGGTTCGACCGAGCCATGTGATTGTCGCCGACGCTTTGGTCGAAGCGTTGCGTCGGGCCCTGCCGCACTGCGCCTCGCCGCCGCGCTGCTGGAGTTTCGGCCCCAATCGCTGCGGCTGGCCGCGCATCGACGATGCCGTTTGCTCATTGCCCGAAGGGACGCCGGCGGTGGCGGACGCCGCCATGCGCTCGCTCAACTTCAAAGGCCACCCCGGCCTCGGTCGAGGCGAAAGCGTGCCCGACCCCGGCCGGCGCATAGCTCTGGCGCAGCTGGTCGAGCAGCGCCTGGTCGGCGATCTCGCCCGAAAGCCGGACGTAGCGAGGGCGGATCCGATGCGCCTG
>JAJPIH010000310.1 GCA_021324875.1 Alphaproteobacteria bacterium | reverse complement strand
GCTCAAAATCGTTTTCCTGCCGGATTACCGCGTCTCGGTGGCCGAGCGGCTGATCCCGGCCGCCGACGTCTCCAACCAGATCTCGACCGCCGGCTACGAGGCGAGCGGCACCAGCAACATGAAGTTCATGATCAACGGCGCGTTGACGATCGGCACCCGCGACGTCGCCACGATCGAGATGGCCGACGCCGCGGGCGAAGAGAATTTCTTTCTGTTCGGATTGACCGCCGAACAGGTCGAAGCCAGCGCCGGCTGGTATGATCCGCACTGGCACTACCACCGCGAGGCGGAGACCCGCGCCGCCCTCGACCTGATCATGGCCGATCACTTCAGCCGCTATGAGCCCGGCGTTTTTGGCCCGGTGCTCGGGGCGCTCCTCGCCGGCGGCGATCATTACCGGCATCTCGCCGATCTGCGCTCCTATCTCGAGGCCGACCGGCGGATGACCGAGCTTTACGCCGACCCCGACGCCTGGGCGCGCAAGGCGATCCTGAATGTCGCCGCTTCCGGCCGCTTCTCCAGCGACCGCACGATCGCGCAATACGCCGCCGAGATCTGGAACGCCGAGCCTTGTCCGGTGTCCTAAGTGAAAGACGATCGATCGCGACCGCCACCACGAAATGAGCGCCCGTCAGCGTTGGTGCGGGCAGGGCAAGGCTTTATCTTTGAGAGGATCGCCGATGACGATATCGCCGTTGGCGGGCAAGCCCGCGCCGCCCGAGTTGCTGATCGACCTCGGCCGCCTCGAACGCCAATATTACGAGCGCCGGCCCGATCCCGGTGACCCGCAGCAGCGCGTCGCGTTCGGCACCAGCGGCCACCGCGGCTCGCCCTTTGCGGGGTCCTTCAACGAAGCGCACATTCTTGCGATTACCCAGGCGATCTGTGACTGGCGCCGGAAAGAGGGCATCGACGGGCCGCTCTATCTCGGCAAGGACACGCATGCGCTGTCGCGACCGGCCGAGCGGACCGCGCTCGAGGTCCTCGCCGCCAACGGGGTGGAAACCGTGATCCAGGCGAATGACGGTTTCACGCCGACCCCGGTCATCTCGCACGCGATCCTGGTCTACAACAAAGGGCGCGTTGCCGGTCTGGCCGACGGCATCGTTGTCACCCCGTCACACAACCCGCCCGAGGATGGCGGCTTTAAATACAACCCGCCCCAGGGCGGCCCGGCCGACACCGATGTGACCCGATGGATCGAGACCCGCGCCAACGACCTGCTGCAGGGCGGCAACGCCGCAGTCCGGCGCGACGGCGCGGTCGCGCTCCACGCCGCGACGGTTCACGCCCGCGACCTGATGCTTCCCTATGTGCGCGACCTCGCCCAAGTCGTCGATATGGAGGCGATCCGCGCCGCCCGGCTCAAGCTCGCGGTCGATCCGTTGGGCGGGGCCGCGGCGCATTACTGGGAGCCGATAAACACCGTCTACGGGCTCGACATCGAAGTCGTCAACCCGCGCATTGACCCGAGCTTCGCGTTTATGACCGTCGACTATGACGGGCGGATCCGCATGGACTGTTCAAGCCCCTATGCGATGGCGCGCCTTGTCGGGCTCAAGGACCGATATCAGGTCGCCTTCGCCAACGACCCCGACAGCGACCGCCACGGAATCGTGACCCCGAGCGCCGGGCTGATGAACCCCAACCACTACCTCGCTGTGGCGATCGGCTATCTGCTTGCCCACCGCCCGCGCTGGCCGGCCGCCGCCGCGATCGGCAAGACCCTGGTGTCGAGCGCGATGATCGATCGGGTCGTCGCCAAGGCCCGGCGCCGGCTGGCCGAAATGCCGGTCGGGTTCAAATGGTTCGCGCCCGGGCTTTACGATGGCTCCTGCTGTTTTGGCGGCGAAGAGAGCGCCGGCGCCAGTTTCTTGCGACGCGACGGAAGCGTGTGGACGACCGACAAGGACGGGCCGATCATGAATTTGCTGGCCGCCGAGATCACTGCCCGTACCGGCCGGGATCCCGGCGAGCATTATGCCGCGTTGGAAGCCGAGTTCGGCCCGACCTACTACACCCGTGTCGATGCCGCCGCCAATCCCGAGCAGAAAGCGGGGTTGGCGCGCCTCGCGCCGGAAACCGTCACCGCCGCCACGCTCGCCGGCCAGCCGATTATTGCCAAGCTCAACCGCGCCCCGGGCAATGACGCACCGATCGGCGGGCTCAAAGTGGTCACCAAACGCGGCTGGTTTGCCGCCCGCCCGTCCGGCACCGAGCCGGTCTACAAGATCTACGCCGAAAGCTTCGAGAGCGAAGCTCACCTCGCCGGCATCCTCGCCGAAGCGCAAACCATCGTCGCCGCCGCCCTTGCCGGATAGCCCGACGGCACCAACCGCGCCGACTCTCGCCGACCGGAATCGGATCGGGTGGAGGTGGCGATCCGCCCAACAAATAATTGAAGCCGCGCCACGAAGATGCCGATTTTGCGCGGCAGACTGGCAGCGGTGGGGAAACTGGTGGGGCGCGACATTGGATAGGCCGGGTTGGGTTGCCGTGGGTCGGGGCGGCGGTTGGTCCGACCGCGAAGCCTGCCAGCGCGGCTTCACTTTGCTGGAGCTGCTCGTGGTGCTGGCGATCCTCGGGCTGCTGATCGGGTTGGTGGCGCCGGCAGCGCTGCGTCAGCTCGGCTCGGCCAAGGAAAAGATCGCGCATCAGTCGATCGAGCGGCTCGCCAGCGTGCTCGACATGTACAAGCTCGATGTCGGAACCTATCCGACCACGGAACAAGGGCTGAAGGCGCTGTTGGTTCGACCCGAAGGCGTGGAGCATTGGAGCGGCCCCTATTTGAAGGGCGAAAATGTTCCTGAAGACCCTTGGGGACACCCGTTCCAGTACCGCATGCCGAGCCAGCGGCCCGGGCATGATTACGATCTCTATTCGCTCGGCCCGACCGGCAAACCCGGCGGCACCGGCGCCGATGCCGAGATCATGAATGAGTGAGTTTTGGCGCGGCCGCTCGATTTCTTAATCGACCGCGTCACCGCGGCGCCACGCCAGGATCGCATAGCCCTGCGGCAATGACGGGCTCAGGCGTAGGATCGCATCGCGGCTCGCACGCGCATTGCCGAGCCCATAGGCTTGGGCCAGGACCCGCAATGTCATCGTATCCGGCGGAACGGGCGCCGCCGTCGGCACGGATTGCCGGCTCTGCGCCAAGGCGGCCGCCACCACCGGGTCGGCACCGTTTGGATCGGGATCGGCCGGCCCGTAAAGCGTCAGGTGCGGCACCAGCGCCGCATACAGCGCCGGCGTCACACCGACCACCCGGCTCAGCTCGTCGATGCTCTCGAACGGCGCACCCGGCGGCACGTAATCGCGACCGGCCGCCTGATACTGCGCCCGCAACGCCTCCGGGGTTTTGGGCGTCGGCGACGTCCCCACCCAATCGCTGATCGCGGCTGCAATCCGCGCGGCGCTGTCGGGATCGCTGCCGAGCACGCGCAGCAGCGCCGCAATCAATGCCGGAGATGCGAGGTTCGGGTTGATGCGCGCGGCTTCGTTTTCAACCCGCACCAGCACACGGCAGTTGCCGATCGTCAGCTGATGAACCGGTCCGCCCACCGGCCAGCGCTGTTGGGATTGGGGCGCGGTCAGATTGAAGATCGCGGCCGCAATTCCGCCATCGGCAGCGGCCGCGGCGACGGCGTTCGCTTCGAGGTTGGTCGCAATGCCCAATTCGCTGCGCCCGCCAGAGCTCAACTGCATGACCAGAAACGCGATCAGTACCAGGGTCCACAGCACCAGCAGCAGCGCGAAGCCGGCCGTGCCGCGTCTGACCCCGCAGACCGGCGGGCGCCGGCGCGTCATCCCGTTACAATCCGTTCGGGTTGGACGAGCCGGTGCTCTGCAGGTGCTGAACCTGCTGCGGGACGAGCCCGGCATTGATCAGCTGTGTGCGCAAATCCTCGGTCAGTGCCCGCGCGTCGCGCTGGTCGCGGATCACATGCGGGGTGATCAGCACCAACAGCTCGGTGCGCATACGCGATTTGCTCTGGGTCGAGAACAGCGTGCCGAGCACCGGGATGTCCTTCAGAAACGGCAAACCCTGATTGCCCTGCGCGGCGTTGTCGGTGATCAGCCCGGCCATGCCCACCGTCTGCCCGTCCTGCACGACGACGCGGGTGCGGAACACCTGATCGTTGAAGGTTGGCGGACCGGCAACGGTGTTGGTCGCCGCTTGCGCCACCGAACTGACTTCCTGGGCGATGTCGAGAGCCACGAGGCCGCCGGTGTTGACCCGCGGGGTCACCTGCATGATCACCCCGGTCTCGTGGTAGTCGACGCTGTTGACGACCGGCGCTCCAGCCGCAAGCGTACTTTGCGCGGTCCCGGTCAAAACCGGGACTTGCTGGCCGACCTGCAGTCGCGCCGGCTGATTGTCGAGGACCATGATTTCAGGCGCCGACAGAACTCTGACCTTTGTGATTTGGGCAAGCGCCGCCAAGGCGAAATTCGGCGCCTTGCTCAGAATGAAATAGGGTGAGGTCGAGGGGTAGTTGAGCGCGCCGATCCCCGGAAAGGGCCCGAGCTCGGTGTTCAGATTTGAGGGGCCAAGCGTTTCGGCCATATGGTCGGTCTTGAAAAAGAATTGTGTGCCGTATTGCAGCTGGTCGTTAAGATCAACTTCGGCAATCGTTGCTTCAATTAATACTTGCAGCGGAACGATATCGATTTTGCGCAACATCCCTTCGATGACCGAATATTCGGCCGGCGTGGCATAAATAAGGAGGGCATTGTTGGTGCGGTTGGCGATTATCCGCATGCGGTTGAGATTGGCGCTTGGGCCGCCGGTCTCGGCCGACAATGGTTCGGTGGCCGGGGTCTCGGCGGCCGCCGAACTGGGCGCCGTCGCCGCCAGGCCGCTCCCGAGGCCGCCGCCAGCGGCCGCGCCGCCGGCACCCGCACCGCCCGCCGTGCCGGTGCCGCTCGTCGCCCCGGTTGTGCCGAGACCGCCGAGCGCGCCGCCGATGGTCGGGGTGCCGCCAGAGGGGTTGCCAAAGCCGAGCGCCGCCGGGGTCGCCCCCGGCGCCGTACTGCCCGGCGGCGGCGGGGTCGGCGAAACATTGCCCGGGGTAAAGGCGCGCTGCAGCAGCGCTTCGAGGTCGGAACTCTGGCCGTTCTGGACGTAATAGACGTGCCAGGTGCGCGCGGTGTTTTCCTCGACCCGCTGCGCAAGACGGAAAAACCGTTCGGCGGTGTCGATGTAGCGGGGTTGGGCGGAGACCACCAGCACCGCATTCACCCTCTCCATCGGCAACACCTGAACGATCCCGGAAAGCGCCCCCTCGCTTTGCGCTTGCAACACCTTTTCAAGCTCGCCGGCGAGTTTGGTCGGATCGTCGTCGCCGGCCGGGAACAGCGCAAAAGACCGGCCGGCCAGGATGTCGATATCGAAAGCATGGACCAGCCCGATCAAGGTCTGGCGGACGTTGGCGTCGCCGCTGATCAGCACCGCATTGTCGGCCGGATCGGCGACAATCTTGCCGCCCGGCCCGACATAGGGTTCGAGAGTCTTGGCGAGATCCTTGGCCGAGGCGTAGCGCAGCGGCACGACTTCGGCCCCGGCCCCGGCCGCGTTGCCGCCGCTGGCGAGATTACCCAATGCCCCGGCCGGCAGCGGCACGACATTGTAAATGCCGTTGCGGACGACCAGCGCCGCGCCATTCTCGTTGAGCAGCGTCTCCAAAGTCCCGATCAGCGCCGCGCGCGGCAATGGCGAAGGCGTCTCGATCGAACCGGTTCCGTGCACGGCGGGGTCGATCGTGTAATTGACTTTCAGCGTGGTGCCGAGCACGGCGCGGACAATCTCGCGGATGTCGGTGTCGACGAAGTTCAGCGTAACTTCGCCATTCTGGTCGGTCGCCACGCCCGGGGCCGGGGGCGGAGCATTTGATCTCAGCCCGGCGGCAACCGGCGCGCGCCGGTCCACGACCGGCTGCTCGTAGCTGCGGTTGGTCGGGATGGGACCGCTGATGCGCGGCGCCGCGGCCTGCAACGCGGTCGGCTGTTCGAGCGGAACGAGGCCGCTTTCCGGACGCGAACAGCTGGCGATCGCCAACAGCGATAGCGCCGCGGCGATGATGGTTAGGGTGGGGTGCGGCCAACCGCGCGTCGCAATCATCGCCGCTCACGTAACTGACCCGGCCGCAGCGGTGGGCGGGGCGGAAATATTGGCGGGATCGGCCGGCCTTGCGAAGCGACCGCCGGCGGCCGCGCCACCGGGACCGGTATCGGCGCGCCCGGCACGGTCGGCGGCGGTGGCGGCGGCACCAGGTTCGGATCGTTTTTCGGCACCAGCGTTTTCGTCCCTGTCGGACCGGTCAATGAGACCTGGAGCGGGGTGATGGTTTCGACCCGCCATCCGCCGACGAGATCGCCCTCCTTGACGACGAGCGGCTTGGCGCTGGTCGAGGCGAAGATGGCAAAGCGGGTGCCGGGTTCGGTGACAATCCCGGCGAGGCGGATATCGGCCAGCGAGGTATCCTGGTCCGGGCCGACCTTGGCCGAAGGCGGACGGCGCGTCGCGCTGAACAGGGGCCGGGCCAAGATTTCGGCCACCATCGCATTGAACTGCGCCGGCGGCGGGGTGCGAACCGTATTGGGCAGCGGCGCGCTGCGCGGCGGCGGAACCCGCTCAAGGAGAGGGCCGGAAGCGGGCGCCCGCGCGGCGCTCAATTCGGCGGCAAGGATGGCGGCCAATACGATGCACCCGCCGGCCAGCAGGATCACCAAGAGCCGGTCGATCACGGCACGACGCTCACCGTCTTGTCGCCGCTGCGAAAGCCGTAGACGTCAAAGCCGGCGTCGAGGGCGATATCCGTTGGGCCGGTCTGCAGCAAACCCGGCCGCCGCAGGACCCCGTGGATCTGCAGGTTGTCGACCACCAGCGGCGGCGTCGCTTCCTCGAGACGGGCGAGCAACTGGATCAGGGTTTCGTAGGCGCCGCTGACGGCAAAGCGAAGCCCGATCCGCCGGTAGCCATCGCGGCTCTCGACCGGTAGGCTCTCGGTGCTGCCGATCTGCGCGCCGACCACGGTGGCGATGCTCTCGATCCGGCTTTGCAGATTGGCCGAGGCCAGAGCATCGCTGGCCCCTTCAAGCGTGACTTTGCGGGTGCGCGCCGCCGCCTCAAGCCGCGAGATCTGCGCGCGCAGCGCCGGCAATTGGGCGGTGAGCGCCGCCATTCGCGGGAGCAGCAGTCGATCGTCCTCGATCTGGGCCTGACGCTGTTGGTAGAAATCGACAAGCGGGGCCACCCCGAGAAGATAAACGCTTCCCATCACGAGCAGGAGCAGGCCCAGGGCCAGCGCTTGGCCGCGGCGGCCGGTGGGCAGGGCGTCGAGCGCGGCTACGGCGATACCTCCGTGACGATAGTGAAGATCTCCTGCTTGAGCGCCTCGATGCGGGTCACCGGGGCGGCAAAAGTCGGGTTGTGAAACTCGTTGTCGGCGGCCATCGCCCCGATCAGCTTGGCCGCACCCGCCGAGCGCCCGCTGATGGTCAACTTGCGCTGTTGCAACTGCAATTCGGTCAGATAGCTGTCGTCGGGCAGGACCCGGGTGGCGGCCGCGAGCACCGCAAGCGGCTGGCCTACCTTGTCGCGCTCCTTCTGGATCAGGTCGGCGCTGCCGGCAAGCCGGGCGATGTCATGGCGCAGGCGTTCGGCTTCGGCCGCCGCTTCGCGGCCGGCGGCGAGCTGGCTCTCCAGCCGCGCCATGGTCAGCGATTGGCGGACAAACGGAACCACCACCGTCGCCACCGCCAGCAGCGCGCAGGCGATCGCCAATGGCTTTAGCAACGGGCGGCGGCGATGGTTGCTCGCCGCGCGCTCGCCATTGAGCGGCAGCCAAAACCCGGCATCGGGCCCTTCGGCGATCTCGCCGCGCACCGGCGTGATCCCGGCCTCGCCGAGCCCTTCGAGCAACCCGGCAAACCGCGCCTTGGGCGCCGGCACCAGCCTTACCAGCAGGCGTCCGTTCAAACGGTCGGTGGCTTCAACCCGGTGGTTCCAATAGAGGTCTTCCGGCTTGAACGGGGTCTCCCGGTCCATTTCGAACACCAACGCCTGGTCGAGCCCACGCTCGGCGGCAAGCGGCATCGCCACCGTCTTGGCCAGCACATCCGCCTCGCCGAGGCGCAGCACCGCGGGTTTTCCCGGCGAAAGCGGCAAATCGGCGAGCTCCGGAGCGCCGAGAGCAAATTTCCCGAGCGGGGTCTCCTTGCCGGCGCGCCGCAAGGTCGCGACGACCGCGGTCATATCGTCGCCGATCGGCGCGATCACGGTCGCGTCCTCGGCAGTGGGCGCCGCACGCCGCAGTTGCGGCGGCAGCAGATCCGCCAACTGCCCAAACCACCAATTGAGAAACTCGCGAAACATGAAGCGGAAATCGAGCCGGTCTGAACCTTCGCGACAGCCCCTGTCTAGCCGGCAGCACCGGAGCGGGAAAGCCGACGCCGCGCGATCTCTTACCAGGTTCAGCTAAAGTTCCGATTGTGGCCCGATAAAGGCGGTTTGACGGCTCCGGCGCGGCCGCGCGGCGCAAGCAAATTGCTCGACATTTTCGCCATCGGCGTGGCCATCGGGGGCCAACCGATCGCCGCTGTGCCACGGCGCGGCCGGCGGCGCGCGCGAATCGACGCCTTCACAGCGCTGAGGCGACAATCAAATCCGGCCAGCGCCGCCGATCACCTTTGGCGAAAACCAGCCGAATGCGAACGAGTTGGGGCGGCGCCGGGCCATCCCAACGGGCTTGCCAGGAGGCCGGCTGATCGGGCGCGGGCGATCCCCAATAAGCGATTTCCAATTGCTTGACGTGGGCGACGAGTTCGGTGTCGGTCGGCCGCGGCGGCGGACCCAGCGGGATTTCGTGCAGATGCGGGGTCCAGGTCAGGATCAAATTGCCGCCGCGCAGTACGATCGTGATGTCGGCGCGGCGGGTCGTGCCGAGCCCGGTCGGCAAATCGCCGGTAAAGCTCAGCCGGCTGGCGTCGCCATGAAACGCTCCGGCGCCGCCGGCGTCGGCGGGCCCGACCGCCGAGGTCACGGCGATCCCGGTCAATAGCGTGCGCAGCACCCGCGCCGACGCGTCGAGTTCGGCGATTTGGGCGATCCGTCGCTGTTGGGCGTCCCACAGGCTGATCGCGGCGCGCACGCCGCGGCCGAGACCCACAACCAGAAGTCCGACGACCACCACCACGACCAGGATCTCGATCAGCGTAAACCCGGCCGCGGGCCCGGCGCGAAAGCGGCCGGCGGCGGCGTTCTCAGCCACCGGCGCCGCCCGCCGCCACGCGCAAGGTGCGCAGCACGACCGCGCGCTCATGCCCTTGCGACCGCCACGAGATCGCCACCTCGACCGAATAGAGCGTCGTGGTTTCGAGAGTTCCGTCCGGGGCCGGCGTCTGCCGCGCAGCGACCGGCTCGACCCGCAACCGCCAGCGGTATCCGCCGCCGTCGTCGCCGCTGCTGTCGCCCTGGACAAGCGCCGCGTCGCGCCCGATTGCGGCGAGATGCGACTGCGCGCGCTGCAACGCCTCCTCGGCCCGGGCGGCCGTATCGACCGAAAACAACCCGATGCTGCCGGCGTGAAACAGGCCGATCAGCGCAAGTCCGGCAATCGCGACCGCAACCACCACTTCGAGAAGCGTGAACCCGGCGGCGGAGGCGGTGCGGTCAGTGGACATCGGCCACCGTCACCCGCCCGGTCAACCAGTCGACGCCGACCGCAATGCGGCGTGCGCCATCGGCCAGAACAATGCGGCCGCCGGTCGAGCTGCCGTCGGGGTTGAAGCGGATGTCGCCGAGCCTGGCGCTCCGCCGCTCGCCGCTGATCGTCAGCAAGGCCAGCGACAATTGCCGCGGCAGGGCTCGCGGCGGGGCATGCCCGATCTGGTAGCGATGGTCGGCGAGATCGAGCGACAGCGCCACCGGCCGGTTGCGCGCGATCGCCTCGGAGCGGGCGAGCCTGAGCCCGGCGGCCAGTTCGCTGGCCGTTCCGCGAAGGTTGAGCGCGCTGCTCCACGGCGGCTTGTAGCCGACAAACACCGCCAGCACCAGGCCCATCACCGCCAATACCACCAGCAGCTCGATCAGCGTGAAGCCAGTCCGCGGCCGCCGCGGCGGCAGGGTGATTTCCGGCGCCGACGGCTCAGCTGGCAAGGTCATTGAGGCTCAGCATCGCAGTCAACAGCGCACTGATGATCCCCGCCACCATAAGACCCATGCCGATCGTGATCATCGGCACCGCCAGCGCCACCAGCCGCTGCATCATCAGCCGCGCCTGCTCTTCGTGAATATCGGCGGCGCGCAGCGACATCGCCGCGAGCTGTGCGGCTTCTTCGCCGAGCTGCAGAAGCTGGATCGTCCGCGCCGGAAAGATGGCGGCGGCCGCGAGCGGGCGCGACAACCCGGCTCCGCCCTTGGCCTTGGCTGCCGCCGCATCGACCGCCTCGGCCGCGGCGAGATTGCCGAGCGCGTCTTTGGCGATGCCGAGGGCCGGGATCAACGCCACCCCGTTCTCGAGAAGATTACCGAGCGTGCGCGTCAGCCGCGCGGCCAGGGTTTCGCGGATCAGACGGCCGGCGATCGGGACCCGCAACAGCATGCGATCAAAGCGGATGCGGTAGGCCGGGATCGACAAAAGATGGCGGATGATCACGACGGCGACCACCGAGGCCGCCGCCAGCCACGGGGTGGCGGCGCCAACCACCGCGCCCACCACCATCAGCACCCGTGTCGCGGTCGGCAATTGGGCGCCCGATTGCTCGAAAATCGGGACGAATTGGGGCAGCACGTAATCCAGCAGCAGAATGATCGAGGCGATCGCCGCGACCACCAGCAATGCCGGATAAATCATCGCCGCGCGCAGATTGGCGGAGAGTGTGCGCTCGCGTTCGAGCAGGGCGGCGAGACGATCGAGCGTAGCGGGCAGGGTTCCTCCCGCCTCGCCGGCCCGCACCATGCCGATATAGAGTCGCGAGAAGCTGCGCGGCTCGCTGGCGAGCGCTGCCGCCAGCGAACTCCCCGAGCGCACCTTGTCGCGCACCCGGCCCAGAATGGCGCGGGCGCGGGCGCCGCGCGCGTTTTCGACGATAAAGCGCAGGGCGCGATCGAGATCCTGGCCCGCGGCCAGCATCGTCGCCAGTTCGCGCGTGACCTCGGCGAGGCCATTCTTGTCGAGCCCGCGGGCCGCGCCGATCTCGAGCTGCAACAATTCGCCGAGCCCGCGGCGCCGGTCGGCCGGATCGGCGCGCAGCACGGTTTGCCCTTGACGCTGTAGCCGTTCGATGACAAAGGCGCGGTCCGGCGCCTCCATGACGCCATGCACGACCTCGCCGCCGCCATTGACCGCCGACCACCGGAACGACGGCACTTCAGCCTCCTTGACGCGGCATGGTGCGCCATGCCGCCCAGCCCGCGGGCCCGCCGGGATTTCGCCCGGCAGATCCGCATCTCGCCACCGCCGCAACCCACGGCTTTGCGGCGTGCGCCATTGTCAGGCTTCGCTGCGGATGCAGCGCACCACCTCTTCGATCGTCGTATCACCCTCGAGCACGGCGAGCAGCCCGCTTTCGAAGATCGGCCGCATGCCGCTCTCGATCGCCGCCCGCTCGATCGTCGCATCGTCGGCGCCGTCGAAGATCAGCCGGTCGGTGTTGCGGTCGGGGATCAGCAGCTCGGCGATCGCGCGGCGACCGCGAAAGCCGGTGCCGCGGCAATCGGCACAGCCGCGCGGATGGTAGAGGATAACCGGGCGGCCGCCGGAGAGCCGGTCAAGTTCAAATCGTTCGCGCAGCGCGGCCGGCGCTTCCTCGGCAACCCGGCAGGTCCGGCATAACCGGCGCACCAGGCGCTGGGCCAGAACCGCTTTCAAGGTCGCGGTCATCAGATAGTCCTCGAGCCCCATATCGCACAGCCGGGTCATCGTCGCCGCGGCCGAATTCGTGTGCACGGTCGACAGCACGAGATGCCCGGTCAGAGCCGCCTGGACCGCGATCTGCAAAGTCTCGAGGTCGCGAATTTCGCCGATCATGATCATGTCGGGATCCTGGCGCAGGATCGAGCGCAGCAGAGTCGCGAAATTGAGGCCGATTTGCGGACGGACCTGGATCTGGTTGATGCCGGTCAGCTGATATTAGATCGGGTCCTCGACCGTGACGACATTGCGCTCGGTCGTGTTGAGCCGGGTCAGCCCGGTATACAAGGTTGTCGTCTTGCCGCTGCCGGTCGGCCCGGTAACCAATACCATGCCGTTGGGCAAATCGAAGGCCCGTTCGAGGCCGGCGCGGACATCCGCGGGCAATCCCAGCTTCTCGTAATCAAAATCGACCGCCGTCCGGTCGAGCACGCGGAGCACGACCTTTTCCCCGTAAAGCGCCGGCATCGTGGACACCCGAAAATCGATTTCGTGGCCGCGCACGGTCAGTTTGATGCGCCCGTCCTGGGGCAGCCGGCGCTCGGCGATGTCGAGCCGCGCCATGATCTTGACCCGCGAGACGACCGCCGCTTGCAGCCGCGCCGGCGGCGGCTCGACCTCGTGCAACACACCGTCATAGCGATAGCGCACCCGCATGCGATCGGGAAACGGTTCGAGGTGCACGTCGGAGGCGTGGGTGTCGACGGCGCGCGCGATCATCTGGTTGACGAGCCGGATCACCGGCGCCTCGCTGGCCAGATCCTTGAGCCGCTCGGCATCTTCCTCGGCGGGCTCGGCGTCGGCGACGATCTCGTCGAGCCCCGCCTCGCCATCGGCGGCCTCGACCGGCTCGGCGTAGAGCCGGTCGAGTGCGGCTTCGAGTTCGATCGGCACCGCCACGGCGACCCGCACCCGTCGGCCGATGGCCGCCGCGACCGCATCGCGCGTGAAGGCATCGAGCGGATCGACCATTGCCAACACCACCTCGCCGTCGCGATCGGCGACCGGCAGGGCGTGCGCCTTGCGCAGAAATTTGGGCCGCAGCCGATCGACGAACAGCGCTTCGTCGGGATAGTCGGCGGGGCCGAGCAACGGCGCCGAGACCAGTTCCGCCAAGGCCTCGGCCAGACCCCGGTCGCTGATCAGACCAAGCTGGGTCAGCACCCGGTCGAGCCGACCGCCGGTCTCGGCCGCGACGCGGCGGGCCCGCTCGAGGGTGCGCTGGTCGATGGCGCCGCTCGCGACCAATGCCGCGCCGAGCCGGGTCAGGGCGGCCGGCGCGTCGCGATCGGTCGGAAGGGTTTGGCCGCCCGCTGCGGCGGTGCGGGCGGCAGGCGCCTCGCGCAATGACGCCGCGGCGCGAGGATCGAGCGGTGTTACCGTAACGGTCGCGACAGACATTGCGTCACCATTTTTGCCGGCACGGTAAAACAATCGATTGACGTCCGGAGCGGGAGTTGATGTTCGAGGCGGCTTGGTCCGGCGGCGCCATCCCTTTCGATCCGGTCGCTTGGAGCGCGGTCGCGGTCGCTCCGGTCATCGGGAGTTTTCTCGGCGTCGTCATCCGCCGACTGCCGGCGGGCGAACCGATCGCCTGGTCGCGCTCGCGCTGCGACAGCTGCCGCGCCGCATTGACGGCGCGCGATCTGGTGCCGCTGCTCAGCTGGCTTATGGCTCGCGGCCGCTGCCGTTTCTGCGCCGCGCCGATTGGCTGGTTCTACCCGGCGGTCGAACTCGCCGCACTGGCGGTGGCGGTGGTCGCGGCCGTGCGCGATGCGGGTGCGGCCGCCTGGCTCGATTGCGTGCTCGGCTGGTGGCTGTTGGCGCTGGGCTGGATCGATGCCCGGCACTGGCTCCTGCCCGACATGCTGACTTTGCCCCTGATCCTTGCCGGGTTGGGCGTCGGGCTCGCGATCGAGCCCGCCTCGGCGCCCGCGCACGCGGTGGCCGCCGCGATCGGCTATCTCGGCTTTCGCAGTCTTGCTTACGCCTATCGCAGACTGCGCGGGCGCGACGGGCTCGGCGCGGGCGACGCCAAACTGCTCGCCGCCGGCGGCGCCTGGCTCGGGGTCGGAGCCTTGCCG
>JAJPIH010000222.1 GCA_021324875.1 Alphaproteobacteria bacterium | reverse complement strand
GTTTGGCAGCGCGGTCAGCTTTCTCGCCGAGCAGACGCGGTCGCGCAAAGGGTTTGTCGCGAGCTGGCAATGGGCCAGCACCGGGATCACAAATTTTCTGGCTTCGGGGTTTGGGATCGTCCTCGCGAGCCTGCTCTCGCCGGCGCAGCTCGCCGGCTGGGGGTGGCGCATCCCGTTCCTGTTCGGCCTTCTGGTCGGGCCGGCCGGGCTTTATATCCGTCGTCGCCTCGATGAGACGCCCGAATATGTCGAGATCAAGCCGACCGCGACGCCGATACGCGATCTGCTCCACCACAATCCGTTCGAGTTCGTGCTGGCGATGGGCGCCTCCGCAGTTTCGAACAGTTCGGCCTATATAATTCTTTACATTCCCACCTATGCGATCAAGGAACTGCACCTGCCCCAGGCGACCGGCTTCACCGCGACGCTGGTCGGCGCGGTTATTCTCGGGGTGGCTTCACCGCTGTTCGGGCATTTGTCGGACAAATTCGGCCGCAACGGGCTGCTCAGGGCAACCGCTTGGCTGTGTTTGCTGACCACCTACCCGGTGTTTTACCTGATGGTGGCATTTCCGTCATTGGCGACCGCAATGTTTGCGGCAAGTTGGCTCAGCCTGGTCAAGGCCGGGTATAGCGGCGTCTTACCCTCGCAGCTTGCTGAGCTGTTCCCCACCGCGGTGCGCGGGATCGGCGTGTCGTTGGGGTTTGCGATCGCGGTCTCGATCTTTGGCGGCTTCACACCCTTTGTCGCGACCTCGCTGATTGCGGTGACCGGCAACAAATTGTCGCCGAGCTTCTACATTATGCTAACCGCAGCGCTGAGCCTGGTCGCGCTCATTTTCGTCAGACGCGGCCGCTACCCGAAGCTGGCGCCACAACCGGCCACCTAGCCGAGGGGCGGTCGGTACCGCCCATCGCGCGGCTGAACAACCCGCTTCGCTTCGACAGAGAGCTCCGGAAATAGGGGGCTAACGCGAGAATACTTCGCGATCGAGCTGACGATACCTGCCCGATTTAGCGATATTTTTCGAGAAACTGGTGGGTGCACAAGGACTCGAACCTTGGACCCGCTGATTAAGAGTCAGCTGCTCTACCAACTGAGCTATGCACCCGCCGGCGGCTGATGTAGCAAAGCCGCCCCGCCTTGTCGAGCCGGTCACCTATCGCCACGCGCCCGACGCCCGCCACGCCGATCCGCCGACGGCACGGCTGCGGCGCCGGCCCGTCACACCCGGCCGTGGCAGTGCTTGAATTTGAGGCCAGAGCCGCAGGGGCAGGGGGCGTTGCGCGAAGTTCCGCTCCACGGCGAGCGCGGCGCCGCGAGCCGCAATTCGCCAGGATCGGCGCCGTTGGTCGGGCTGCGGCGCGGCCCGCGGGCGCGGCCATCGAGCGGCCGCCCGGCGGCGCCGGTGGCGTGCGCCTCGGCCATGGCTTCCTCGGGCTCGGCCATCGCCGCGGCGAAGACCGGTTGGGGCACCCGCAATTCGACATGGCTGAGCACCGAGGTCACCTGCTGGCGCAAACTGGTCAGCATCGCGCCGAACAGCTCAAAGGCCTCGCGCTTGTATTCATTCAACGGATCGCGCTGAGCGTAACCGCGCAGATGGATTCCCTGGCGCAAATGGTCGAGCGACAGCAGGTGGTCTTTCCAGATCTGATCGAGCAGCTGCAACAGCAGGCTCTTCTCCGCCATGCGCATCAATTCGGGACCGTAATTGGCCGATTTCTCGGCCATCTTGCGGTCGGCGGCAGCCATGATCCGCTCGCGCACCTCGTCGGCGTTTATCCCGTCCTCCTTGGCCCAATCGGCCAAAGGCAGATCGATCGCCAGCAGGCGCAGGCATTCGGCATGGAGCCCGGCGATATCCCATTGCTCGGGCAGCGCATTGTCCGGGATCGCCGCGGCCACGATCTCGTCGATCGTCTCGTTGCGCATGTCGGCGATGGTTATGGCGACCTCTTGCGAATTCATGATCTCGCGCCGCTGCTCATAGACGACCTTGCGCTGGTCGTTCATGACGTCGTCGAATTTGAGCAGCTGCTTGCGGATGTCGTAGTTGCGCGCCTCGACCTTTTGTTGCGCCTTTTCCAGCGCCTTGTTGACCCATGGATGGATGATCGCCTCGCCTTCCTTGAGGCCGAGCCGCTGCAGCATCGAATCCATGCGCTCGGAGCCGAAGATCCGCATCAAATCGTCTTCGAGCGAGACGTAAAACTTCGAAGCGCCGGGATCACCCTGTCGTCCCGAGCGCCCGCGCAGCTGGTTGTCGATCCGCCGGCTTTCATGCCGCTCGCTGCCGATCACGAACAAGCCGCCGGCTTTGACCACGGCGTCATGCGCGGTTTCGATCTCGCTGCGGATGGCCGCCGCCCGCCGCTCGCGCTCGGCCGGGTCCTTGATGTTGGCCAGCTCGGTCTTGAGCCGCATCTCGAGATTGCCGCCCAATTGGATGTCGGTGCCGCGACCGGCCATCTTGGTCGCGATCGTGACCGCACCCGGCCGCCCGGCCTGGGCGATGATATGGGCTTCCTGCTCGTGATAGCGCGCGTTCAGCACGTTGTGCGGAATCTTGGCCTTTTTGAACAGCGCCGACAGCGCCTCCGACTTTTCGATGCTGACCGTGCCGACCAGCACCGGTTGCTGGCGCCTGCGGCACTCGAGCACGTGCTCGACGATCGCGTCGTACTTTTCACGCGTCGTGCGATAGACCTCGTCGTCGGTATCCTGGCGGATGCACGGCTCGTTCGTCGGAATTTCGATGACGTCGAGCTTGTAGATGTCGCTGAATTCCTGCGCCTCGGTCATCGCCGTGCCGGTCATTCCGGCCAGCTTTGGGTAGAGCCGGAAATAGTTCTGGAAGGTGATCGAGGCGAGGGTCTGGTTCTCGTTTTGAACCGGCACGCCTTCCTTCGCTTCGAGCGCTTGGTGCAACCCTTCAGAATAGCGCCGGCCTTCCATCATCCGGCCGGTGAATTCGTCGATGATGATGATCTTGTCGTCTTTAACGATATAGTCGGTGTCGCGCGCGAACAGCTTATGCGCCCTGAGCGCCTGGTTCACATGATGGACCAGCGAGACATTGTTGATGTCGTAGAGCGAACCCGTCGGCATCAGCCCGGAATGGCGCAGCGCCGCCTCGATTTTTTCAACCCCCGATTCGGTCAGGGTCACGGTGCGCTGTTTTTCGTCCTTTTCATAATCCTCGGCGTCGAGAGCCGGGATCAGCTTGTCGACCTGGATATAGAGTTCGGAATTGTCCTCGGTCGGACCGGAGATGATCAGCGGCGTGCGCGCTTCGTCGATCATGATCGAATCGACTTCGTCAACGATGGCATAATGAAACGGCCGATGGACCATGTCCTCGAGCCGGAACTTCATGTTGTCGCGCAGATAATCGAAGCCAAGCTCATTGTTGGTGCCGTAGGTGACGTCGCACAGATAAGCCTCGCGACGCTGCGGATCGTCGAGATCATGAATGATGCAACCGACGCTCAGCCCCAAAAAACGGTAGATCTGCCCCATCCACTCGGCATCGCGGCGGGCAAGGTAGTCGTTGACGGTGACGACGTGCACGCCCTTGCCGGTCAGCGCGTTGAGGTAGACCGGCAAGGTCGCAACCAGCGTTTTGCCTTCGCCGGTCTTCATTACGGCGATCATGCCGCGATGCAGCACGATGCCGCCCATCAGCTGGACATCGAAATGCCGTTGGCCAAGCGTGCGCTTGGCCGCCTCGCGCACGGTGGCAAAAGCGTCGGGCAGCAAATCGTCGAGTTCGGCGCCGTTGGCCAGCTGCTCCTTGAACGCAGCGGTGCGCGCCCGCAACGCGTCGTCAGACAGGGTTGCGAGTTGCGGCTCCAACTCGTTGATGGCCGCGACGATGTGCCCCAGACTCTTGATGTAGCGGTCGTTCGCCGAACCGAACAGCCGCCGGGCTAAGGCACCGAACATGACAGCCTCGAAAATCGGATATGATAGCGGCGATGCGTTGGCACGGCGACGCAGGACAGATAGGCCGGCCGAAGAGCGGTGTCAATTCGCCAGCGGCCGCGTCGGTTCCCGGACGGGCCCCGCGGCGAGGACGACGGCCGGCTTGTCGGCTGCGCGGTGATATGTATTGATGCCGGGGCCGAGCCCAAGACGCAGCGGCGCTGACCGAGGATCCCCGATGCTCTCCCGCCTATTGGTTGTCGCAACGCTGGCGCTGGCGGCAGCCGCCTTCGCCGCGTCGCCAAACGCGGCCGCCGGCGCCGAGGCGCCCGCGCCGCCCGGGGGCGGCAGCACCGCCGCCGCCCTGCCGCCGGGCAATCCGGTCGTCGCCCGCGTCAACGGCGTCGAGCTCCATCTTTCCGATGTCGAGGCCGCCCAGCAAGCCTTGCCGCCGCAAGCACAGAAACTGGCGCTGGCGCAAATCTACCCGCTGCTGCTCAACCGGATGATCGACGGGATGTTGATCACCCAAGCCGCGCAGAAGGAGCACCTCGAGCAAAGCCCGGAGGTGCAAGGCCGGCTCAAAGCCCTCGAAGACCGCGTCATCCAACAAGTCTATGTGGAACAGCTGCTCAAGAGCGCCGAGACCGAGGATGCGCTCAAGGCCGAATACCAGAAATACCTGCAGGAAAACCCGCCCCGCGACGAGGTTCACGCCCGTCATATTCTGGTCAAGACCGAGGCCGAAGCGCAATCGATCATCGACCAATTGAACAAGGGCGCCGATTTCGTCGCCCTTGCCAAGAAATATTCGACCGATCCGGGTGCGGCCGAGGGCGGCGATCTCGGTTATTTCACCCGTGACGAGATGGTGCCCGCTTTTGCCGCCGCCGCCTTCGCTTTGCAGCCGGGGCAATACACCAAGACCCCGGTCAAGACCGAGTTTGGCTGGCATGTGATCCTGGTTGTCGATCGCCGGCAAAAGCCGTCGCCCAGCTTTGCCGAGGCGCGCGAACAGGTGAGCCGGATGCTGGCCCGCGATCTGATCGAGGCGAAAGTCAAAGCGTTGCGCAAGGACGCCAAGGTCGAGGCATTTGGTCTCGACGGCAAGCCGCTGCCGGCCAACCAGGAATAGAACAGGAATAAAACCGCCCAAAGAAACTTGCAAATAGGACCGCGATGAACGCCTCCGTGTCGCCCTTGGCACCCGCGCGCTTTCCGGTGTTGCCGCCGCTTGCCGGCGTCAGGCTCGCCGCTTTTGCGGCCGGGATCCGCTATCACGGCCGTGACGATCTGATGCTGGTCGAACTCGCACCCGGCAGCGCCGTTGCCGGGGTCTTTACCCAATCGCAGATGCCCGGCCAGCCGGTGATTTGGTGCCGCGAATGCCTGCCGCACGGCCGGGCACGGGCGATCGTCGTCAATTCGGGCAACGCCAACGTGTTTACCGGCCGCGCCGGGCGGCAGGTGGTTGAAGGCACCGCCGCGGCGGCGGCGCGGCTTTTTGCCTGCGACCCGCACGAAATCTACCTCGCCTCGACCGGCGTGATCGGCGAACCGCCGCCGGCCGACCGGATCGCCGCCGCGCTGCCGGCGGTTGCGCTGCGGCTTGACCCGGCCAATTGGGAGGCCGCGGCGCGCGCGATCATGACCACCGACACCTTCCCCAAAGCCGCCACGGCGCGCGCCCGGATCGACGGGATCGGCGTGCAGATCAACGGCTTCTGCAAAGGCTCGGGCATGATTGC
>JAJPIH010000036.1 GCA_021324875.1 Alphaproteobacteria bacterium | reverse complement strand
TTTCGAACATCATCGAAAACGGGGTGGCCATTGGGGCGCTCGGCGCCTATGAGGCAATCTGGCACACCGACATGTCCTACAATCCCGAACCGCCGATGGCGAGCGCGCTCTATGCGCTCGAGGTGCCGCCCAAAGGCGGCGACACCGCCTTTGCCAACATGTACCTCGCCTACGAGACCCTGCCCGACGCGCTGCGGCGGCGCATCCAGGGGCGGTATTGCCGCCACGATTCGAGTTACAACAGCGCCGGCGAACTGCGCCGGGGGTTCGCCGAGGTCACCGATCCGCGGCAGGCGCCCGGCGCCGACCATCCGATCGTGCGGACCCATCCGGTGACCGGCAAGAAGGCCCTGTTTCTCGGCCGCCGCCGCAACGCCTACATCCACGGTCTCGACCTCGCGGAGAGCGAGGCCCTGCTCGACGAACTCTGGGCGCATGCCAGCCGGCCCGAATTCGCGTGGTATCAGCAGTGGCGGGTCGGCGATCTGGTGATGTGGGACAACCGCTGCACGCTGCACCGCCGCGAAGAGTTTGATCCCAACACCCGCCGCCTGATGCATCGCACCCAAATCAAGGGTGACCGCACGTTCTGAGCCGGGGTATCGGGGTCAGTCGGCCTCGATCACGGCGAGCCGGTCATTGGCTGGCTCGTAATCAAGGATGAAGAGGGCGGCGTTGCGCGCCCGCACCGGCTGCGCGTCGGCCGGCAAGGCGTGCTTGACGAGACGGCGGACCATGGCTCCGTGGGTCGCCACAGCGATCCGCCGATAGGGATGGGCCGCGGTGAAGCGGCGCAGCGCCCCGAGCCCGCGCATCAGCGTGGCACGGCCGGTCTCGCCGCCGGGGAAGGCGACGTCATCGTCGCTGTACCAGCGTTCGGTCAGATCGGCGCCGAACCGCGCCTTGGCCTCTTCCCACAGCAACCCCTCGGCCAGCCCGACACTGATCTCGCGCAAGCCGTGATCGGTCATGACCGGTATCCCCAGCGCCTCGGCGACAATGCGCGCGGTGGTCAGCGCGCGCTGCAGGTCGCTCGCCACCACCGCCTCGATCTGGTGGGCGCGCAGCCGTTCCGCCAGTGCTTGCGCCTGGGCGATGCCGTTGGCGTTGAGCGGCGTGTCGGTTTGCCCTTGCAGCCTTCCCTCGCGGTTCCAATCGGTTTCGCCATGACGAAACACAAACAGGGTGCGACGGTCGCCCGGATGGTTCATGCACTCTCCTTGTTGACAGCCCGCGATGCGACTTGCCGGCCGCAGCGACGGCGACAATCGGCAACGATTCCGCGACGGGCGGTCATCGCGCCATGCCGCGCGCGGCCGGAGCCCGGGCGTAGAAGCGCAGCGCGTTGTCCCAGAACAACTTGCGCTTGCGCTCGGCATCCATGTTCCAGCCCAGCACCAGCGACACCGATTGGGGAAAGTGGCTTTCGCCATGCGGATAGTCGGAGGCGTACATCAAGACGTGGTCGCCGACCAGATCGGCCACGGTATTGGTCAGCCTCGCCCCTTCCGGGATCTCGATGCTCTGGAAATAGCGGCCGCCCGAAACGTACTCGCTCGGTTTGTGGGCGAGTTCGGGCAGGGCCGCGCGGATCGTCTCGGCATGCTCGCCAAGCCGGGTCATCCAGAACGGCAGCCATCCGTGGCCGGCCTCGAGAGTACCGATACGCAGGGTTGGGTAGCGATCCATGACGCCGCTGCCGATCAGCGCCGCCATATTGCGCATCCCGCACCACGGATGAGCGGCCGAGCGCTGCAGCCACAGATTGTCCCAGGTGTCCTGCCCGCCCGGGGCATAAGGCGGCATCACGGTAAAGGTGTGCAACACGACCGCCAGGTCGAGCGCCGCCGCTTCGGCATAGAGCGGCTCGAGCGCCGGATGGTCGAGCGGCATTCCGGCCGGAGCGTAGACCATCATTCCCCAGGCCCAGTCTTCGCGTCCGCAGCGCCGCACTTCGTCCAGCGCGCCATCGACGTCGCGCGCGCCGGCCAGAACCACCCCGCCCAGCCGGTCGGGATAGGCTGCGCAATAATCCGCCATCCATCGGTGATAGGCGCGGTACATCGCCATTTCGAGTGCGACGTCGGTTCCCGCCGTCCATGTCCCAAACCAACCCGAGGGCAAGGTCAGGTTCACATCGACGCCTTCGAGGTCCATGTCCTTGATCCGCTCGCCCGGGTCGTCGTCGACCCGCGGCGAGGGCTGGCGTGAGCGGGCAACGCCGGTAAAGCCGGCCATATATCCGCCCGGCGCTGCGTCGGCCTCGGCGGCGCCGAGCCGGCGGCGATAGTGCCGCTGGCCGCGCGTGTAGGTCTCGTGGCCGCTGCGGTCGCGCGCCTTGTAGGGCTCCCAGTCGCGCAGCCATTCCTGCTCCTGCGCGCTCAGATAGCGCTTAAGAATGCGCGCGTCGGGGCCGACATGGGTGTCGCTGTCGAAGATCATGAACCCGTCGCGTGCCATGGTTCACCTCGTCTGTTGCTGATTGCCGGTCGGCGGCGCCGTGCGCCCGAAATACCGCTCCTCGAGCGCCCGCTGCTTGGCCCCGCCTTCGCCGTCCGGCGGCATTTCGGGGGTCGGGTAGGGGCGGTCGCGGC
>JAJPIH010000100.1 GCA_021324875.1 Alphaproteobacteria bacterium | reverse complement strand
GGTCAGCCGCCGGATCAGCCGCGGCGCATAGAGCAGGGTCTCGCGGATCGCGACCACCCGGTCCCTGAGCATGTCGCGGCTCTCGCAATAGACGAGCGCCAGGGGCAGGCCGCGTTCGACATTTTCCCGCGGCATGATCTTGTAGACGCACGCCTCGGTAAAAAAGTCGGGCCAGGCTTCGAAATCGCCGTCGTCGAGCGCGTCGTCATAAGCGCAATAGAAATCGGCGAGCCGCAGGCGCAACTCGGCCGGCGCCGCAAGGCCGGGGGCGGCGACCATCACCGCTCACAGCTCCATGACCCGCCGATAATACCGGTAAAGGCCGCGGATCGCGGTTTCGGTCAGCATATGGGGTTCGTCGCGAGCCTCGCGGCCGCTCATCTCGGCGATCGAGACCGCGTCTTCGTCGGCGGTAATGCCGGCTTGCGACAGCAGCATCGCCTCGCTGTCATCGACCGAGACGAGCCCCGCCGGTCCCATTAGATTGGCCTGCCGCAACCGCCGCTGCCGCAGTTCGGGCGGGTCGTCGGCATAGCCGAAGAACGTCCAGGCAAGATCGAATTCCTGCGCGCCGAGCGGGATGATCTGGCGGGTCGCCAGGGTGTTCGATTGCTGCTGGACAATCAGGTTGGGCCAGAAGGTCTGCATCACGACCGTGGCTTCGCCGGGAAATTCGCGCACCGGGTCGATCAACCGCGGATCGCGCAGCGCGAATTTGGCGCGAAAGGCGCGCATCTGACGGGTCGTCTCGTTTTCCTGCTGCTCGCCGCGGCGGCTGACCAGCACCGCATGGCGGCCGGCGGGATCCATCTCGACCGCCGATTGCTGGTCCATCCGGAACAGTCCAAAGGTTACCAGAAACACATGCAACAGGCTGGCGTGATAAGGGTCCTTGATGTTTTCGAACATCAATTTCCAATTGCTCGGGATGCGCTGGCGCAAATAGCCGAGCACCTGCAGCGGCCGGCCGTCGAACACGCGGTCGAAATATCCCAGCATATTGGCGCCGAGATAGTCTTCGAGCGGTTCGGTCGCGGCCGAGAAGGTGGCAAAGACGACCCCGTGGCGGCGCGTCGTCCGCAGCCGCTGCAGCCCGTGCTCGTCGAGCCGGAAATCGTCGGGCATTCCGCCCTGGCCGCGCAGCCCGCGGCGAAACGGCACGCCGATCAAGCGGCCGCCGAGATCATAGGTCCATTGGTGATAGGGGCATACAAACTCCTTCACCGAACCGTGCGCGGCGGCGCAAAACTGGGCGCTGCGATGCGCACAGCGGTTGACCAGCACCGCGATCTCGCCGGCCTCGTCGCGCACCGCCACGGTCTCGACCGCGCCGAGCCGGCTGCGCTTGAAATCGCCGGGGTTTGGAATTTCGGCCTCGAGGCAGACATAAAGCCAGCTCGGGCCGCGAAAGATGCGCGCCTGTTCGCGCGCGAAGATGTCGGGGTCGGTGTACACCCAATTCGGGATGCGCGAGCTGCCAGCGTCCGGCCAGCGCCGCATCGCCGGCCGGTCGGCGCCCGGTTCGATCAGCGGCCCGACCATCCCATCGGCTGACGCCATGCTGTCCTCCGCTACCGGTTGCGCCGCAATCGACGCGATCCGCGGGTCATTTCGGCTGGTCGGCGTCGAGCACCGCCTGCACCCGCGCCGGATCGACGGCGGGCGGCTCGATGCCGGCGCGCTCGACCTGCAACAGCTGGCCGACGGTGCTGTTGCGCGTGCCCCAGCCGCGGTTCATCGCCTCGGTCAATTCCTCGAAGACCAGATTGGCCAGGCGCATCGGCACCCCGACCTCGCGCCCGAGGCCGACCGCGAGCCCGACATCCTTGTGCAACAGGCGCAGCGCAAAATCGGCCGGGTCGTGCTTGCCCGACAAAAACCGGCCGAGGCGGTCGAAGGTGCGTTGCCGGCCGGTCGCCCCTTGGCGCACCGCCTCCCACAGTTCGAGCGGCTCGACCCCGGCCTTGATCCCCATGGTAAACACTTCGGCAAGGGCCGCCCCCAGCACCGCGCTGGTGCAGTTATGCACGAGTTTGGCGATCGTGCCGGCCCCGATCGGACCGATATAGGCGGCCTGGTCGCCCATCGCGTCGAGCACCGCCTTGTGCCGGTTGAAGATCTGCTGGTCGCCGCCGACCCAGATCGCCATCTTGCCGCTCGCCGCTCCCGACGGCCCGCCGCTGACCGGCGAGTCGAGCATGTAGAGGTTTTTCTCGGCAAAGGCGGCGTTGATCTTGCGCACGGTTGCGACCGAATTGGTCGACATGTCGAAAAACGCCGTGTCGGGGCGCATCCCCTCGATCAGCCCGTTGGGCCCGATCGCAACCTGCTCGACATCGGCCGGCACCGGCAGCGAGGTGAACACGATTTCGCTCTCGGCCCCGACCTGCTTGGGGGAATTGGCCCATACCGCACCGTTGGCGAGAAACGGCTCGGCCGCGGCTCGGTTCAGATCGTGCACGACCAGCTGGTGCCCGGCCTTCTGCAGATTGGCCGCCATGCCCTTGCCCATCATGCCGAGGCCGATAAATCCGACGCGCATTTTCCCCTCCGAGCGGCGCCATGTTGTTCGGGTCGCATTCTTGCCGCGCCCGACGGCGGCGCGCAAGGACGACGCCGCCCGGGGTGTCGCCGCACCCCGCCCGTTCAGGAGAACTAGCGGCGCGACGCCGAGCCGGGCAGGCATTGCACGAGAACAGCGATCGCCAACAGCTGCTCGCGCAACGGGAGGCCGTTGGCCCCGCCCGCCTCCGCCACAGGCAGGCCGCGCGTTTCAAGAAATTTGCGGAGCTCCGACGCCGGCACGACAACCCCGCGATCGCGCCACTCGGCATCGCGGCCGATCACCATCCCGACCAAGCGGCCGTCGGCGGCCAGCACCGGGCTGCCGCTCTCGCCGCTTTGCCACCCCGCGGCGGCGTGGACGATGTCGACCCGGCTGCCCGAACTCGACCATCCGCGGCCAATAAACACCCCATCCAGCGCGACCGGCGCCCGCGGCCGGTCGGCGTAGACCCCGTAACCGACGAGGTAGACGGTTTCGCCGGGCGCGCCGGCGCCGAGCCGGGGCGGTGCCATGTCGGGCGCGAAGGGCGCGTCGGTCTGCAACAACGCAATATCGCGAATGCTGTCCGTGGCGAGGAGGCGGGCGCGCCGTCGGGGGCCGTTACGCTGCCAAAGCGAAATCCGCGCACAACCGCTGACCACATGGGCGGCGGTAACGACGCGTCCCGGGGACGAGACGATGAAACCGGTGCCGCTCTTGACCAAACCCGCGGCAGGCAGGCTCCCGACGGTCGCGCCAGCGCCGATCAGCGCGCCCAACAGCCTGACCAGCACCACCCGCCAGGCGTCGGCGTGCGATCGCTCCCCTACCCGTCGCCGGAGCGGGCGGAGGCGAGCGATGGCAAATGCCTCGCGCAAGCCCGCCGGCGCCAGTGGCCGCGATGCCGCAGCCGGGACAAACCACGCGCCGGAACCGGCCGCCAAAACCGCGCGTAAGGCGGCGGCCCAGGCAGATCGGGTCAAGCCTCAGCTGACCTGCAACTGGCCGCTGGCGGTCTTGCACACGTTGCGGGTCGCATTGGTGCCGGCGGCGGCGGTGTCGCCGAAGCTTACATCCTGCACTTCGGCGCATGTGGTTTTCCCGGCGGGGCTGCTATAGCTGTTCAACTTGACCACCTTGACCTTGCGCTGCACGTGGTCCGACGGTTGGACATAAGCGACCGTCGGATAATTCACTTGCGCCGGCGGCGGCTGATTTGCGGCGGCCGCCTGCGCCATTGCTTGCGCTTGCGCCGCCTCGGCCATCTCCAGCGCCTGCGCGTAGGCCAGCTGGCGGCACTGGTTATCGGCCTGCGCGCCGGTCAGGCTGCCCAGGACAAGACCCGATCCGCCACCGATCGCCGCGCCCCGCCAGCCGCCGACGGCCGCGCCGAGCGCCGCGCCCAGCAAGGTCCCGACCACCGCCCCCGTGGCGGTGTTGTTCTGTGTGCAGTATTGCGGCAGCGTGCCGTAGGCGGTTTGTACCGGGGCCGTGCTGCAGCCGCCGATCGTGGCGGCGAGCCCGAGCGCAGCAACCGGGGCGATCAAAAATCCAAGCCTCATCTCAGGTGCTCCCTTGCCTCGTTTCTTGAACCTATTGTCTCGGTCGTTGAGGTTGATTTTCGGTTGAGCGCTTAGCGAGCGGCCTCGCGATATTCGGGGGGGGCGTCGGCGGTCGGTCGGGCCAGCCCGTAGTGCAGCGCGACCAGCGCTAAGTCCTGCCCGCCGGCGAAACACTGGTAGCGGTCGCCTTTGCGGTGGAAGCACGAGACACGTCCGTTTGACAGGTCCTTGAGGTAGCCGTAGACGATCTGCTTGTGTTCGAGGTGCCGGGTCGGATCCTCGATTCCCCACAGCTCGATCGGTTTTTTGGCGACGCTGAGCAGGCTGGCGCTGCCGATGCTGGTCACCACCCCGGTCAGATCGGCGGGCGGCATCTCGGACGTGGCCGGTTGCGGCGTCGGTGGCGTCGTCTCCGGCGGCGGGCTGGGAGGCGATGGCGGTGTGATCGGCCTCGGCACCGGCAGGGCCGCAACCGGCCCCGGTACCGCCTCGTTCGGCGGCAAGCCGGCCTCGTCGTGACCCGGGTTGGTCGGGATCAATGTCGTCGAAGGGGGCTGCTGCCGTGCAGCCCGCGGCGCGGCGGCGGGCGGCGGTGTGGTTTCCGCCGGGGGCGCCGGCGGTTGCATCGCGGTGGGCGCAAGCGCTGCCGGCCGGCCGGGTGGCTCGGTCGGCGCAACCCCGGCACCCGGAGGGCTGACGCCCACCGGCTGGGCGGGCGCGGAGGCCGGCTCGCTCACGCTGAAGCGCGGCGGCGGGTTTGGGGTTGGCGGTGACGACAGCAGCAGATAAGCGGCCCCGGCGCCGAGCCCGAGCGCCAGCGTGATCACCAGGCTCGCCGGTTTCCACAGCGACGCTGCCCCGGCGACATGTTTCGCGGCGGGGGCGCGATGGTCTGTGGCGGCGCCGGTCAGAAAGCGGGTCGCCGGCGGCGGCGTGTTGCGAAAGGCGGCGCCGATCAGCGGTTGCAGGATCTCGTTCTCTTCACCGCGCACCGCTGCGCTTCCGGCGGCCCGCGCAAACGCCTCGACCGACGCGAAGCGGTCTTCCGGACGTTTGGCGAGCGCCCGCATGATCGCCGCTTCCAGCCCGCCGCTGAGCCCGGGGACCCGGCCCGCAAGCGGTGGCGGCGGCGCTTCGAGATGGGCGGTCATCAATGCGTGCTCGTTGTCCGAGCTGAACGGCGGTGCCCCCGCCAGCATCTCATAGAGGACCACGGCGAGGCTGTAGAGGTCGCTGCGCTGGTCGATTTCACCGCCGCGAATCTGCTCGGGCGAGGCGTAAAACAAGGTCCCGAAGATCTGGCCGGCTCGGGTCAGCCGCTTGGCGCCCTGCACCCGCGCAATGCCGAAATCCATGATCTTCAACAAGCCGCGGTCGGTGACCATCAGATTTTCGGGCTTGATGTCGCGGTGGACGACCCCTTCGCCATGGGCGTAGGCGAGGCCGGCGGCGGCCTGGGACAGCACGGCGAGGGTTTCGCGCTGGGGCAAACGCTGCAGCCGCGCCAGCAGCGCGGCGAGAGTGTGACCGCGAACCAGCTCCATCGCCATGAACGGCCGCGGCCCTTTGGCCTCGAACCCGTAGAGGGTCGTGATATTGGGGTGGCTGAGATTGGCGAGGCTCTGCGCCTCGGCAAAAAACCGGTCGAGAAAATTGCGGTCGCGGGCAAATTCCGGCCGCAAGGTCTTGATCGCCACCTGCCGGCCCAACACCGTGTCGCGGGCCACATAGACCTGACCGATGCCGCCCTCGCCGAGCAGGCCGCGCAGTTCGTACTGGCCGACCGTCTGCTCCGCCGCGCTGGTCCGGCGCGCCATCACGATCCCGCCCCCGGGGTCGGCAGCGGCCGGGTTGGGGTCGGCGGTGCGGAGGGCCCGGAAACACCGATCGCAAACACCCCGACCGAGACATTGTCGCTGCCGCCGGCGGCAAGCGCCTGGTCGATCAGCGCCTCGCACGCCTCAAACGGGGCCAGTCGCGCGACGGTCTCGGCGATCGCGGTGTCGTCGACGAGGTCGCTGAGACCGTCCGAGCACAGCACAAAAACATCACCGGGGCAGATCGCGAGCCCCTCGTCCCACACCGTCGGCTGGCAACGCGGCTCGATCCCGAGCGCCCGCAGGATCACATTGCGATCCGGGCTTGCCGCCGCTTGCGGCCCGCTAAGCTGGCCGGCGCGCACCAGCTCGGCCACCAATGAATGATCCTCGCTGAGTTGCCGCAGCCGACCGGCGCGCCACAGATAGGCACGACTGTCGCCGATATGGCCGAGAAATGCCGCACCCTCACGGATGTCGAGCACCGTGCAGGTGGTCCCCATTCCCGCGCAAGCCGGATCGCGCCGCGCGCGTTCCCAGATCGCGGCATTGGCCTTCTCAAGGCACGCCCGCAGCAACCGCGGCGAGGCCTCGCGCCGCTGATGGTAGCAGCGAAAAATCGTATCGGCGGCGATCCGGCTTGCGACCTCGCCGGCGGCATGGCCGCCCATCCCGTCGGCCACCAGGGCCAATAATTCGTTGCCGGTTCCGTTGCTTGACGGCGGCAGCTCAAAGGCGACCACGTCCTCGTTTTGCTCGCGCACATAACCGAGGTGGGTCGCCATCGTCCCGGTGATCGGCAGCGACCCCTGCCGGTTTGCCGCCCCGGCCGGGCGTCTTGCCCAGCGGCCAAACATGTGCGCCGCCTCGCCGGTACCGGGGGCTCCGCCTTCGCACCCCGTTAATGTTGCTGCATCTGCAACAAATCCCGCGCATACCGGATCGGGATCGCGTAGGTCACCGATTCCCGTGCGGTGCCATAGGTGAAAAGGCCGATCACCTGGCCTTTGCGGTTGAACACCGGACCGCCGCTGTTGCCATGAGTGCTCGGCACCGTCAGCTGGTACGCGTCGCCGCCACTGGTCCCGATCACGATGTCGCCGCGGCGCTGCAGCGGCAGGCTGACGTT
>JAJPIH010000056.1 GCA_021324875.1 Alphaproteobacteria bacterium | reverse complement strand
GGAGCACGATAAGGAGGAAACGCGATGCCGTTTTATGACCGGGGCAATGTCCGCATCTATTACGAAGAGGCCGGATCCGGGTTTCCGCTGCTGGTGATCCCGGGCGGCGGGCTCAACTCGACGGTCGCCGGGCTGAAGACCCATCCGTTCAACCCGTTCGACGAATTCTCGAACGAATTCCGGGTCATCGCCGCCGATTTGCGCAACGCCAAGGGCGGCCAGTCGACCGGGCCGTTGGAAACCGGCCGGGCGTGGGACGCCTATACCGACGACCAGATCGGGCTGATGGACCACCTCGGCATCGGCCGGTTCATGGTCATGGGCTTTTGCATCGGCGGCCCGTTTATCTGGAACCTGTTGAAACGCGCCGGCGAGCGGGTGGTCGCGGCAGTCCCGGTGCAGCCTAGCGGCTATCGCCACGAGATGCCGGAGCTCTCTTACACCAACAACATGAAAAGCTGGGGCCCGGAATTGTGCGCGCGCCGCCCCGACATCACGATGGCCGAGGTCGAGGTGTTTTTGACCAACATGTATCGCGGCGAGCGCGCCGACTTTGTCTATACGGTCAGCCGCGAGTTTGTGCGCCACTGCCAGACGCCGATCCTGGTGCTGCCCGATGACGTGCCGGGCCATCCCTATGTCGTGGCGATGGAGAGCGTCTATCTCGCCCCGAACGCCCAGGTGACACTCTACCCGTGGAAGGCGAACCCCAAGCAGATCGCGATCGCGCTGCGCCATGTCCGCGGCTTTCTCAGAGAGAACCGCGCGGCCGCCGGCGCGCAGCCGCTTGCCGCCGCCGCCAAATAGCAAAACGCACGGCCGGGCGACGGTTGCGGCGCCGGGGGACGCCGGTGGCACCGGCGTCGCGCGCGGCTTCGGGCAAAGGCGCAGGCGTGCCGCCCGCCGCTAGGCGGCGGCGGTGCGCTGGGCGCGTTTGCGCGCATTGGCGTCGAGCAGGCGCTTGCGCAGCCGGATCGATTTCGGCGTCACCTCGACCAGTTCGTCATCGGCGATATAGGCGATCGCCTGTTCGAGGCTCATCACGATCGGCGGGGTCAACCGCACCGCTTCGTCCTTGGCGGTGGTGCGGATATTGGTCAGGTGCTTGCCCTTGAGCGGGTTGACGTCGAGATCGTGGCCGCGGCTATGGGCGCCGACGATCATGCCGGCATAGACCTGGGTGCCGGGTTCGATGAACATCGGGCCGCGCTCTTCGAGGTTCCACAGCGCATAGGCGACCGCCACCCCATCCGCGGTCGAAACCAATACGCCATTGCGGCGGCCCTCGATCGGCCCCTTGTGCGGCGCGTAGCCGTGGAACACCCGGCTCAACACGCCGGTGCCGCGGGTGTCGGCGAGAAACTCGCCGTGATAGCCGATCAGGCCGCGGGTCGGGCCGAGAAAGCTGAGCCGCACCTTGCCGCCGCCCGAGGGCCGCATGTCCCGCATCTCGGCCTTGCGCCGGGCCAGCTTGTCGACGACGACGCCGGCGAATTCCTGGTCGACGTCAACCACGACCTCCTCGACCGGTTCGAGCCGCTGCCCGGTCGCGGGATCGGTCGCAAACAGCACCCGCGGGCGCGAGATCGACAATTCGAACCCCTCGCGCCGCATCGTCTCGATCAGCACCCCCAATTGCAACTCGCCGCGCCCGGCCACCTCAAAGGCTTCCTTCTGCGCGCTCTGGCTGACCCGGATCGCGACATTGCCTTCGGCTTCGCGATAGAGCCGCTCGCCGATCACGCGCGAGGTCACCTTGCTGCCTTCGCGCCCGGCAAGCGGGCTGTCATTGACCGCAAAGGTCATCGCCAAGGTCGGCGGGTCGATCGGATCGGCGGGCAGCGGCGTGTCGATTTCGGGAGCGCAGATCGGGTCGGCGACGGTGGTCAGGCCCAGCCCGGCGACGGCGACGATGTCGCCGGCCTCGGCCATCTCGATCGGGCGCCGCTCGAGGCCGCGAAAGGCGAGCAGCTTGGTCAGCCGCGCGGTTTCGACGACGCGGCCGTCGCGGCCCAGCGATTTGACCGGCATGTTGACCCGCGCCGTGCCGGAATGGATGCGGCCGCTCAGGACCCGGCCGAGATAGGGGTCGTAGTCGAGGATGGTGGCGAGCATCGCAAACGGGGCCTCGCCGTCGGCCGCGGGCGGCGGCACATGCGCGGCGATCCGGGCGAACAGCGGCGCCAAATCGCGCCGCTCGTCGCCCAGTTCGGCAACCGCCCAGCCGGCGCGCCCCGAGGCGAACAGGGTCGGAAAGTCGAGCTGCGCCTCGCTCGCCTCGAGGGCCGCAAACAAATCGAAGACCTCGTTGTGCACCTCGACCGGGCGCGCATCCGGCCGGTCGACCTTGTTGATCACGACGATCGGGCGCAGCCCCTGGCGCAACGCCTTGCCGAGCACGAATTTGGTCTGCGGCATCGGGCCTTCGGCGGCGTCGACCAGAACCAGGGCGCCGTCGACCATGCCGAGGATGCGCTCGACCTCGCCGCCAAAATCGGCGTGGCCGGGCGTATCGACAATGTTGACGCGCAGCCCGCGCCAGACCACCGAGGTGCATTTGGCGAGGATCGTGATGCCGCGCTCGCGTTCAAGCTCGTTGGTGTCGAGCGCGCGCTCGGCGACCTGCTGGTTGACGCGAAACGCGCCCGCTTGGCGCAGCATGGCGTCGACCAGGGTGGTCTTGCCATGATCGACATGGGCGATGATGGCGATGTTGCGGATGTCCATCGGCTCTCGTTCAGGCCCGGACCGCGCCGGCTTTTTCGAACAAAAGCCGTTGCTCCTCGATGTTGTTTACCGGAAAGCGGGCCCAGTCGTCGGCGATACGCAGATCGGCAAACAGGCCAGCCGGGTCCTCGTGAAAGTGGAGAAAGGCCCTGCCTCCCTTGTAGAAGATGCCGGGCCGCTTCTCGCTGAGCCCGGAGATGCCGCGCAGGCAGCACAGCAAATCTTCCAGCCGGTCCAAACTGGCGGCCGAGGCGTGTTTCATTGTTCCAAACCCAAACGCCGAGCGGCAGCGTAGATCACCGGGGCAACAAGCTCCGCCAGCCGCGCTTCAGGCCGAGCACCGATATGGCTGATGATTTCCGCAGCGCACAAACTGCCGATCGCGCCACAGGTGGGGAGCGGCAAGCCGCGGGTCAAGCCATAGAGAAAGCCGGCGGCATAGAGGTCGCCCGCACCGGTCGTATCGACGACCCGCGCCACCGGCTGGGCGGCGATCGCATGCTCCGCGCCATCGGCGAGGATCAGGCTGCCCTGTTCGCTGCGGGTCAAAGCGGCAATCGCGACCTGGCCGCGCACCGCCGCGGCGGCGGCGGCGAATTCGGTCGTTTCGTAGAGCGAGCAGATCTCGGCCTCGTTGGCGAACAGGATGTCGACATGGCCGGCGACGAGCTCGCGAAACCGGGCGCGGTGGCGGTCGACGCAGAACGGGTCGGAGAGCGACAGCGCCACCTTGCGGCCCGCCGCATGGGCGATCGCCGCGGCCCGGCGAAAGGCCTCCTGCGCGGCCGGCGGATCGAACAGATAGCCTTCGAGATAGGTCACCTGGGCGGCGCGGACGAGTTCGGGATCGACATCCTCCGGTCCCAGCTCGACGCAGGCGCCGAGATAGGTGTTCATCGTGCGCTGACCGTCGGGTGTCACCAGAATGAGGCAGCGCGCAGTACCGGGCCCGCTGGTCGCCGCCGGGGTGGCAAAGCGCACCCCCTGCGCGGTCAAATCGTGACGGAACACCGATCCCAGCAGATCGTCGCGCACCTTGCCGATAAAGGCGCCCGTGCCGCCGAGCGAGGCGAGCCCGGCCATCGTGTTCGCGGTCGAACCGCCCGACGCCTCGATCGCCGGTCCCATCAGCCGGTAAAGCGCCTCGGCGCGGGCGGCGTCGATCAGGGCCATGGTCCCCTTGACCAGCGCCTCTTGTTCGAGAAACGCGTCTTCGGCATGGGCGATCACGTCGACAATTGCATTGCCGATGCCGAGGACGTCGAGCGCAGCGTTGGCCATGTCGTTCTTTCGCGGTGATGCACGCCAATGGCGCGGCATACACCGCCGCGGCGGCCGCCGGCAAGGGTCGCGGCCGGGCGGCACGCCGCGATTTCCGCGCCGGTTGGTGGCCAAGCTGCGGGGACTTGCCGAGGCCGCCCGACACCCGGCATAACGGCCCGATGAAAGGCAATCCGTGGCGCGGCGCGGCAGGGCTGGCGGGCGTGACGGCGATCGCCGCCGCGGCGGCGATCCCGCCGGTCGGCGCCGGGCAGATGGCGGGCCCGGACGCGACCTGGTTTGCCGCCGCCCGCTCGCTTGCCGCGCGCGAGGGGGCGGGCTGGCCGCTATCGGGCTGGCCGCGATCGGGCGGGTCGTCGCCGGCGGCCGCGGCTGATCGGGCGCCGGTCTGCGCCGCCGGTCTCGAACTCGCCGATGACGATTGCGCGCTTGCCGGGGGAAGCGGCGTCGTCCCGGCGCGGCTTGCGCTCGATGCCGCACTGGCGCCGCCCGAAGCTGTCGATCGCGCCGCGGCGGCGGCCGGTCGCGCCGGGCTCGCAATCGCGCCGATGCAGTGGCCCTATTGGGCCTATTGGACGCCGGTCAAAACGGTGTCGGTCGAAATTGCCGATGAGCTGGCGATCAGCGATGACCGCGTCGATGACGCCGCGGGCCGCGCCGATCGGCTGTTCAAGGCGGCGGTGCCGGGGCTGGCGGTCATGGCGCTGGCGATTTCGGCGGCTTTGGTCACCGCCTATTGGCGCCGCCACCGCCGCATGGCGGAGCTGCGCCGCATCCGGCAGAGTTTTGGTCGTTCGCACCGCCACCGCCGGCCACGCAAATCTTCATTGAATGAGGGCGACTTTAGAAGCGGTTGAACGACGTGTAGATCAGATAAAAGAACAGGATTCCGCCGAGCAGGATCAGCATTGCAACGAGGGTGAGAGCGAGCCGCGTGCCAGGGCCCGGGCGGATCTCTTCGGCATCGATGGCCAAGGTCGTCTTGCGAAAGCGAATGACCGAAAAAGCCATCATCGCCCCGCCGAGCACGATCAGCAGCAGGCCGGCGGTTGTGCCGACCAGCTGGCTTCCGGTCCGCAGCGGACGGATCGCGAGCGTCTGGCCGGCCATCCTCAAAAACAAGTCGAATTTCTGCACGAGAAAGCCGAAGGCCATAATCGCGATCGCGGTTCGCACCCAGGCAAGAAAGGTGCGTTCGTTCGCTGCGTGGTCACTGTACCGCTCGATCATGCTCCGGCGCCTCGCGATGGGTCCCAACCATGATGCGACGGGATGCGGGTCACCGTCGCCGACGGCTTTGGCGGCGCGATCGAATTTTTCGGAAAAAGCGACGGCCGCGCGGCGCTGCGCGCGGTTGCGCGCTGTTGATTGACAAGATGACTTCCGCTGCACCGTTTCGCGGCGTCTCGCTCGACGCGCTGAACTTTCTGCTGGCCGATGTACGCGGTGCGCTCGGTCCCTATCTCAACGTCTTCCTCGTCACCCAGCAGCAATGGAGCCAGGAGACGGTCGGGCTGGTGACGACCGTCGGCGGGCTGTTGGGGCTGGCGCTGCAGACCCCGGTCGGGGCGTTGATCGACGCGACGCGGGCCAAGCGGGCGCTGATCATAACCGCGCTGGCGGTGCTGGCCGGCGGTGCGGTGACGATCTATGCGGCACCCCGGTTCTGGCCGGTGATGATCGCAAATGCCGGTATCGCCACGGTCGGCGACGTGTTCGGCCCGGCGGTGGCGGCGCTGACCCTCGGCCTCTATCCGCGGCGCGCGCTCGCGGCGCGGATGGGGCGCAATGCCGCCTGCGACCATGCCGGCAATGTCGTGATCGCGATGGTCGCGGGCGGTGTCGGTTGGCTTGCCGCGCAGCGGGCGGTGTTTTTGCTGGTCCCGGTCTTCGCGCTGCTCGCCGCCTTTGCGGTGTTGTCGATCCCGGCCGGCGCGATCAATCATCAGCGCGCGCGGGGCGCCGATCACGGGCAGGACGGAGGGCCGCGGCTGGCGGGGCTTGCTGCCCTGTTCGGCTGCCGCCCGCTGTTGCTCTATGCCGGCTGCACGATGCTGTTCCATTTCGCCAATGCCCCGCTGCTGCCGCTGGTCGGGCAAAAGCTGGCCTTCGCCCACCGCGAATGGGCGACGGCGATGATGTCGGGCTGCATCATTGCCGCGCAAATGATCATGCTGCCGATCGCGGTGCTGGTCGGGCGCCACGCCGATGGCTGGGGACGCAAGCCGATCCTGTTGATCGGGTTCGGTATCCTCCCGATCCGGGCCGCACTTTATACATTGTCGAATGCGAGCGCCTGGCTGCTGAGCGTGCAATTGCTCGACGGGATCGGCGCCGGCGTATGGGGGGCGATCACGCCGCTGGTCATCGCCGATCTGACGCGCGGCAGCGGGCACTACAACCTCGCCCAAGGCGGGGTTGCCTCGGCCCAGGGGATCGGGGCCTCGCTGAGCGGGTTGTGCGCCGGCGTGGTCGTCGACCATTTCGGCTATTCGGCGGCGTTTCTGACGCAGGCGGCAATTGCCGCGGTGGCGTTTGTCGCGCTGCTGGCCGCGATGCCCGAGACCCGCGCGGCGGATCAGGCCGTGGCGCCAATCGCCGGCGAGGCCGCCGATCCGATCGCCGGGAGCGGTTCCGGGTGAACAACGCCGATCGCGCAAGACAAGACGCCTGGCGGCGCTGGCGCTGGCCGGCGGCTGGTGCGGCGATGGTCGCGGCCGCGATCGTGGCGCTGCTGCTCGCCGCGGGGGCGGGGCCGGGGCTGCTGGCCGCGATCTGGGGCGACCGCATCCGGCTCGCCGCGGTTGGGGTGTTTGCCGCGAGCTATGTCGTCATCGCGCTCGGCAAGCTGCCGGGTTTCTACCTCGACCGGACGGGTGCGGCGCTGCTCGGCGCGGCGCTGATGGTCGGGCTCGTGGTGCTCTCGCTCGCCCAGGCCTTGCGCGCGATCGATTTCGACACGATCGCCTTATTGCTCGGCGTCATGATCGTGGTCGGCAATCTGCGGCTTTCGGGGTTCTTTCGCCTGGTGACCGGCTGGGCTGTCCGCCGCGCTCGCCATCCGCTGTTGCTGCTGGCGGCGGTGGTTGCGACCGCGGGGTTTTTCTCGGCCTTTCTGGTCAATGATGCGATCTGCCTGGCGCTGACCCCGCTGGTGCTCGAGATTGTCGTGCGGCTGCGGCGCGACCCGGTTCCCTATTTGTTGGCGCTGGCCATGGCCTCCAATGTCGGCAGTGCCGCGACGATCACCGGCAACCCGCAAAACATCATGATCGGCAGCTTTTCGGCGATCCCTTACGGCAGCTTTGCCGCCGCCCTGGCGCCGGTGGCGGCGATCGGGCTGGTCGTGACCTTCGCATTGATCGCGGGCCTGCACCCGCACGAGTTTTGGCGCCGCGAGCGGCTCGCCGCGGCGGCGGCGCCGGCCCATGCCTACCGGCCGCTGGTGGTCAAATCGAGCCTCGTGACGCTGGCGATGATGGCCGGCTTTTTTGCCGATCAGCCGCCGGCGAAAATCGCGCTGTTGGCGGCCGCGGTGCTGCTCGTCACCCGGGCGGTGCGCAGCGAAAAGATCTATGGCGAAATCGACTGGCCGCTGCTGCTGCTGTTTGCCGGTCTGTTTGTCGTCGTGGCCGGGTTCGAGCAGGCGCTGTTGTCGCCCGCGGTGGTGGCCGAGATCGGCCGGCAACATCTCGACCATATGCCGGTGTTGGCGGCGGCGACGGCGATTTTGTCGAACCTGGTCAGCAACGTGCCGGCGGTGCTGGTGCTCAAGCCGTTTGTCGCAGCGCTGCCCGATCCGCGGCGCGGATGGCTGGTGGTGGCGATGTCGGCGACCTTGGCCGGCAATCTGACGATCCTCGGCTCGGTCGCCAATCTGATCGTGCTCCAACGCGCCCAGCGGCGCGGTGTCGCGATCGCGTTCTGGCAATATTTCCGGGTCGGGGCGCCGCTCACGCTGCTGACGATCGCCATTGGCTTGTGGCGGCTGTAAGCCCGACGGCCCGCGGCCGGTTCGCCGCCCGCGGCCTCAGCCGGCGATGAAGCGGTCGATTTTGCGGTGGCGGAACCGCCACTGGCCGTCGACGCGGACGAGATCGTCGAGATAGGCGCCGCCCGAGCCGAGCTTCGGCCCTGCGGGGCTGTTCTGCATGACCAGCCAATTGGAACGGGCGCGGGCGCGCTCGCCGTCGAGGGTGATGACGATGTTGGTCACCAGATGCGCGGCGCGCGGCCGCGCGGCGCCGGCGCGGGCGCGCAGATCGGCGGCGAGGGCGGCGATCGCCTCGCGGCCGGTGGCGGCGCCAAACGCGGTCTCCCAGGTGCCGTCGACGGTGAACAACGCCGCCATCTCGGCAAAGCGCCCGTCATCGAGGCGAAAGCAATATTCAGCCATCAATTCGCGGATCGCGTCCTTGTCGTCGAGTGCGCTCATCGGTTCCCTCTCCTGGCGAGACCTCATGCCCCGACCCTATCACCGATCGGGCGAGCCGGGGTTGGCGATCGGCCGGCTTCCGCTCGCCGCGCATCCGGGCTTTTGTTGCCGCGCGGCCGCGCGTAGAATGGCGACTGGCACCGTTGCGCGAGGTTGTGATGGCCGCTCCCGTTATCGTGGAAATCTTTACCGATTACGTTTGACCCTGGTGCTATCTCAGCACCGTGCGTGTTGAAAAGCTGCGCCAGGCATTCGCGATCGAGACGAGGCTCGTTCATTTTCCGCTCCATCCCGAGACGCCGGTCGAAGGGCAGGCGCTGGCCGAGGTCTATGCCCGGCGCAACCTCGACCCCGAGGCGATGCATCAGCGCATGAAGCGGCTGATGGACGCTGAAGGGCTGCCCAATCGGCGGCGGACCCATACCTATAACAGCCGCTTGGCCCAGGAGCTGGGCAAGTGGGCGGACACCCAGCCGGGCGGTGCGGCCATCCACGATGCGCTTTATCGCGCCTATTTCGTCGACGGGCGCAATATCGGCGACGCCGAGGTGCTGGTCGATATCGCCCGCGCCGCCGGGCTTCCCGGCGCCGAGGCGGAGCGGGTGATCGCCGAGCGCCGCTTCGCGGCCGCGGTCGACGCCGATTGGGCAAAATCGCAGGCCTATGGCATTACCGGCGTGCCGACTTTCGTGGCGGCGGGATACGGGGTGGTCGGCGCCCAGCCCTATGAGGTGCTGGTGCAGCTGGTCACCCGGGCCGGCGCCGCGCGGCGCGGCTGAGGCCAAGGGCGCGGCTCACCCGGGTTGCGGGCGCGGGCGGTGCGCCGCCAGCGCCGCGACGATGCTGGCGAGCGACAACAGCGCAAACAATTCGAGCGAGCGGGTGTAGCTGCCGGTCCAGTCGCGCAGCACGCCCGAGGCCACCGGCCCCGCCGCCTGGGCCACGACCTGCGCCGACAGGGCGAGGCCGCGGAT
>JAJPIH010000236.1 GCA_021324875.1 Alphaproteobacteria bacterium | reverse complement strand
GCCGAGCGAATCGGCGCGGCTCAGCATGTCGTAGACCCGCGGGTCCTCGGCCGGCACGCTTGCCAGATCAAAGTCGCGGCCATGATGCCGCGCAATCAGCGCAAACGCCTTGCGGATGCAGGTCAGCATGCCGAGGGCGAGCACATCGATCTTCAGAATGCCGAGCGCGTCGAGATCGTCCTTGTCCCATTCGATGACGGTGCGGTCTTCCATCGCCGCGTTCTCGATCGGCACCAGCTCCGACAGCGGCCCGCGGGTGATCACAAACCCGCCGACATGTTGCGAGAGATGGCGCGGGAAACCGGTGAGTTCGGCGGCAAGGTCGAGAGCCAGGCGCAAGGTGCGGTCGGCGGGGTCGAGCCCGGCCTCGCGCACCCGCCGGTCGGCAATCGGGTCGTTGCTCCAGCCCCAGACGATACCGGCAAGTGCGGCCACGACATCAACCGACAGCCCCAGCGCCTTGCCGACTTCGCGGATCGCCAGGCGCGAACGATAGCGGATCACGGTCGCGGCCAGCCCGGCGCGGTAGCGGCCGTATTTCTCATAGATGTACTGGATGACTTCCTCGCGCCGCTCATGCTCGAAATCGACGTCGATGTCGGGCGGTTCGTTGCGCGCGGCACTGATAAAGCGCTCAAACAACACGTCGATGCGCGCCGGGTCGACCGCGGTGATGCCAAGGCAATAACACACCACCGAATTGGCCGCCGAGCCGCGCCCTTGGCAGAGGATGCCGCGCCGGCGCGCAAAGGCGACGATGTCGTGCACGGTCAGGAAATAGCGCGCATAGTCGAGCTGCTCGATCAGCTGCAATTCGTGCGCGATCAGATTGCGGATTTTGTCGGGGATGTCGCTTTGAGCGTCATTCCCGCACAACCGCCCCCGGGTTGAACCGGTTTGCCGAGCGTCGCCGGCGCCGCCCGCGGGCAGGGGGTCAGGCTGCGAAGGGCGGTTCTGGATCCCGGCTTGCGCCGGGGTGACCGAACAAAACCGTTCCCTGGCGCTCTGCCAGGTGAGGTCAGCGAGGCGCTGTTGCGGGGTGCGGCCGTCTGCGGCGGTTTCGTCCGGGTATTCATAGCGCAATTGATCGAGGCTGAACCGGCAGCGCTCGACAATTTCGAGGCTCCGCGCCACCGCCTGCGGATGGCCGCGAAACAGCCGCGCCATCTCCTGCGCCGGTTTCAGATGGCGTTCGGCATTGGCGGCAAGACGCAACCCGGCCGCGGTGATCGTGCAGCCTTCGCGGATGCAGGTCAGCACGTCCTGCAACGCCCGGCGCTCGGGGATATGGAAGAGCACGTCGTTGGTCGCCACCAGCCCGAGCCCCACCGTCTCGGCCAAGACCGCCAGATGCGCGAGGCGGCGGGCATCGTCGCCGCGGTAGAGATGATGCGCGGCGAGATAGGCGCGGCCGCAAAAATCCGCTGCGACACGGGCGGCAAATTCGGCAAATTCGGCAAATTCAGTAAATTCGGCAAATTCGCCATCGGGGGTGGCGAACCGGGCGGCGGGGGGCAGCACGACAACCAGCTGGCCCTCGCCATGGTCGATGACATCGGTGTAATCGAGCCGGCATTCGCCTTTGACGGCGCGCCGCTTGCCCAGGGTCAACAGCCGGGTCAGCCGGCCGTAAGCGGCGCGGTCTTGCGGAAAAGCGAGCAGGCTCGCGCCGTCGGCGAGGTCGAGGCGGCAGCCGACGACCAGCCGGATGCCCACCTCCTTGGCCGCCTGGTGCGCGCGCACAATCCCGGCGAAGCTGGTGCGGTCGGTGACCGCGATCGCCCGGTGGCCGAGGCGGGCGGCGGTCGCGACCAGTTCGGCCGGGTGCGAAGCGCCGCGCAGAAACGAGAAATTGGTTGTGACCTGCAACTCGGCATAAGCCGGCGCGGCGGGCTCGCAGGCCGCGAGGGTCATGGCGACAGACCGCTGGGGCGATGCCGCCAGCCCGATGAAATGGCGGGATGGCTGTCCTGCGGGCCAGGCCCGGAGGGCGGCGCAACAAGGCCGCTGCGGTCAGGCGAAGACGCCATGGACCTACCAGCGCGGCGGCCGGTCGCCGCCGGGCAGCCCTGCCCGAAACAGCCAAAACCGCCGCCCCTCCTCATCCTCGACCCGGTAATAATCACGGATCGCGGTCGCGGCCAAAGCGGACCCCGGTCGCCACCATTCCGGTGCGATCCGCTCCGGCCCGTCGGCGCGGCGGACGCGGTGCGACCGCCGCCGCCAGGTAAAATGAAAGGGCGGGTCGTCGGGCAGCAACCAGGTTGCCACGACCGGTTCCGGCGGGTCGAACAACCGTACCGGTCGCGGCGGTTTTATTCGCATGTCTTGGTCGAAGCGCCGGGTTGTCGGGACGGTTGGCGTGCCCGGGCCTGACCGGCCCAACCGCAAATTCTGGTCGTCATGGCCGGGCTTGTCCCGACCGTCGGTCTCGGCATTGACCGGCACCCTAACCGCGGCGCGCTCGGGGATATGGCTCTGGCGGGTCTCGATGCGGGTTATTGCGGCAAGGCCAAGCCGGTTGCCGAGCCGGTCGATCAGGGCGGCGACATTGCCGGCCGCTTCGCTTGCGGCAACGCCGGCAAACCCGGTCTGTTCGGGTCCCAGCGGCTCGACCGCGAATGCCGCGAGGATCATGTCTTCGACGCCGAGGCCGGGATCGACCGTGTCGAGCCGTTCCTTGAACAGGGCGGCGAGATGCCCGGGATCGCGCGTCGGCCGCGCGGTGCCGAGCGCAATGCGCTCGACGCAGCCATCGACCCGATGACAAGCGAGAACCAGCCGCCGCGCCCCCATCCCCTCGCGCGCCAGCCGGGTGACGAGGTCGCGGGCCAATCGTTCGGCGGCAAGCGCGAGATCGGCCGGCGCCGCAATCGGCTCGGCAAAACTCAGCCGCACCCGGCGCGCCGGGGTTTCGCTCAGCGGCGACAGCGGCTCCGCCAGGTCGCCAAGGGCCTGGTCGAGACGCCGCGCCACAATCTCCCCAAAGCGGCGCGCCAAAGCCGCGCGCGGCATCGCATAAAGATCGCCGATCCGCTTCAACCCGACCCGCCGCAAACCTTGCACGGTCATCGGGTCGAGGCGCAGGGCTGCGACCGGCAGCGGCGCCAGGGCGGCGCGGGTGGCTCGCGGCGGGGCAATCAGGATGCGCTCGCCGGTTGCGGCATGGCGCGCCAAGGCGCAGGCGGCGCCCAGCGTGTCGGCAATGGCCAGGCGGGCGGTGATCCCTTGGCGCCCGAGCCGGGCGATAAGATCGCCGGCCAGCGCCTCCTCGCCGCCCCATAAATGCGCGCAGCCGGTGATCTCGATCGTCACGCCGTCGCGACTGTCGGGGGCGGTCCACGGGCTGTAACGGCCGCACCATTCCGCCAGCCGGTGCAATGCCGCGGCGTCCTTGTCCGGCTCGGCCAGGGCGGTGGACAGGGCCGGCACAAACGACAGCGCATCGGCCAGCGGCATGCCGGGAGCGAGCCCGGCGGCCGCCGCAGCGCGATTGACGGCAGCGACGAGCCGCTGCCCGGCGGCGTCGGCAATCGTGGCAAAGGGCGCGGTCTCAACCGCTGCGGCGGAGCGGTTGCGGCCGGGCGAGATCGCCGCCAGGCGCCGCAGCCGGTCGATCGGCCAATGCTTGAGCCAGAGGTAGAGGATGCGTCGCATCGCTGATTTTTCCTTCGCGAATGTCGACCTCCCACGCCGCCGGCTTGCCGCCCCGGCAGCGCAACAACTCGATCCGCCAGCGCGGATGTCCGAGGCCCGGCTCCTCGCCCGCCGCCCTTTCCCATGCGTTTTGTTGCCGACCCGCTCCCATTCCCTTCCCCGCCTGCGGGGGAGGGGTGGCGAGGGGGAGCGGGCGGGAACCGGTCAGCCAGACAGGAATGGGAACCGGCTGCGACGGTTGTGCGGCAATCCGCCAGCGGGTGACGGCGGCGGTCGGCCGTCGGCGCTCGCGCGCGGCTTGGTCGCCGCCATACCAGCGCCGCAACACAAAAGCGGTCACACCCGAGCGCTCGGCGGCGAGTTGCAGCCGGCGGCCGGCGACATCGGGCAGAATGGCGATCTCGCCCACCACCGCCGCCAGGCCCGGGCTGCGCAGCCCCTCTTCCATCGCCCACAACAAATCCGCATCGCGCGCGGTTTGGGCCAACAAAAGCCGCGCCGGATCAAGACCGTGCGCAACAAGGCCGGGGCCGTAAAGATCCGGCCGCGCCAGGCACCACAAGACCGGGGCGGCGGCTGTCGCGACAAGCCGGGCGACCAGGCCGGCGGCAAAAGCGGCGGCGAGCGCGCCATCCTCCTCATCGCCGCCGGCGCCAAGAATTTCGTGCAAGGCGCCGCGCGCCAGACCGCCGCCCGGCAGGACCCGGTCGATCGCCGTGACCCCGAGCGGCACCACGCCATGCGCCGCCACGGACGGCCGCTCGATCCGCCGCACCCGCTCACGCAAAGTGTGCAGAGTTTCGTGCGCCATACCGGCCGACACCCCAACCATGTTTCCTTTTTGTTCTAGTTGGAGCGGATTGTCAACCGGCCAAGCGCGCTTTCCGTCCCCGTTTGTCTCCTATCCCGCCCGCGGCAGCCACGCCTCGAGCCGCCGCGCGGCCTCAGCCACCTCTTCGCTGCGCCCGGCGAAAGACAGCCTTACCCAGCCGCCGCCGCGCGCCTGATCGAAATCCCGCCCGGGCGTGATCGCCACCCCGGTTTCCGCCAGCAGCCGCCGGCAGAATTCCTCGCTGTCGCGGGTCACCTCGGAAATGTCGGCATAGAGATAAAACGCTCCGTCGGCCGGCGCAAAGCGCGACAGCCCGGCCGCCCGCAGCGCCGCGATCAAGCGGTCGCGATTGGCGCGGTAACGCACGACATGACGGTCGAGTTCGGCGCGACAGTCGAATGCCGCCACCGCCGCCAATTGCGACAAGGCCGGCGGCGAGATGTAGAAATTCTGCGCTAGACACTCGATCGAACGCAGCAGATCGGGCGGCGCCAGCATCCATCCCAGCCGCCAGCCGGTCATGCTGTAATATTTCGAAAACGAATTGACGACGATCACCTCGCCTCCACAAGCGCGCGCCGTCGTCGCCGCGGCCTCGTAGGTAATGCCGTGATAAATTTCGTCGGAGACCAGGCGAATACCGTTGTCGTGACAGTATTGCGCGAGCCGGGCCAGATCGTCGGCGTCGATCATCGTGCCGGTCGGGTTGGCCGGGCTGGCCACGATCAGGCCGTCGAGCCGTCCGGCCTCGGCCAGCAATTCCGGGGTCGGCTGGTAATGGGTGTTTTCGCCGACCGCGATCAACACCGGCTCGATCCCCAGCGCGGCGAGAATGTTGCGATAGGCCGGATAACCCGGCACCGCCAGCGCCACCCGGTCGCCGGCCTCGAACGCGGCGAGAAAGGCCAGCAAAAAGGCTGCCGACGAGCCGGTGGTCACGATTGCCTCGGCCGGGTCTACGGCAACCCCGTATTGGCGGCGGTAATGGGCGGCGATCGCCTCGCGCAAGGGGGTGATGCCCAGCGCATCGGTGTACCCGATCGGCGCCTGATCGAGAGCCCGCTGTGCCGCCTCGCGCACCGCCCGCGGGGCCGGCGTGCCGGGCTGGCCGACTTCGAGATGGAGAATGTCGGCGCCGGCCGCGGCGCGCTCGGTGGCGGCGCGCAGCACATCCATCGCGATAAACGGCGGCACCAATCCGCGGCGCGAAGCCCGCAATGTCATTCTTTGCCACCTCCAGCCGCCGGATGCGCCGTTCCCGGATGCGAGGAGGTTGCCATCGCCGCGCGCGATTGGCTATCACCGCTTTCTTGCCGCTGCCGGGAGAAGCTGCCGCATGAGCGAGACGCAACGGGCCCGCCTGATCGGAATGACGGGAAGCCTGCGCGCCGGCTCCTATTCGAACGCCGTGCTCGAAACCTTGGCCGAGAAATTCGCCGCGGTCGCCGATTTCACGATCTGGGACCTGGCCCCGGTGCCGCCCTACAACCAGGATTTTGAGGGCGACAAGCGCCCGCCCCCGGTCAAGGCGTTGCTCGCCGCGATCGATGCCGCCGACGGCGTGGTGTTGTGCGCGCCGGAATTCAATCACAGCATTCCCGGGGTGCTCAGAAACGCGCTCGATTGGGCCTCGCGGCCGGCCTTCACCTCGGTCATGGCCTATAAGCCGGTGGCGATCATGGCGACCTCGCGCGGCCCGTTGGGTGGGGCTCGCTGTCTCGAACATATGAAGGTGGCGCTCGATTCGATGCTGGCCCGGGTCGTGCTGGCGCGCGAATGCATCATCACCGCATGCGCCGACAAGGTCCGCGACGGCCGGCTGGTCGACGAGACCTCGCTCGGCTTTGCCTGCGGCGTGGTCGAGGAGCTGTTGCGCGAGATCCGGCTGCGCGCCGGCGCCAGCCGCGCCGCCGCCGGCTAGCCGCAGAGTGCGGCGGCCCGGGGCGGGCGGTGCGGCCGCACCGCCCCGCACCGCTACCCCGCGACAGCAAGGCTAGTCGCGCCACGCATAGGGATGATGGCGCCAGTGCCGCCACGCGTAAGGATGGTGGTGTCGCCACCACGGATGCGGCCGCCACCACTCCGCCTGCGGGTACCAGCAATGCCAGCCATAGCCGTTCCACCAGCATCGCGCCTGGGCTTCGGGAACGAGTGCGGCGCTGCCCAGAAGGACGACCGCGACCGCGGCCAACAGCAATCGTTTCATCGTCGTCGCTCACAGAGTGAGGTTCTCTCTGCAATGACAACGAAGCTCGCCCGGCTGTGCGTTCCTTTTTTGCGGTCGCGTCTATCGCGGATGCGGTGCGGTCGCGGCGAAAGCCGGCGCGCGGCGGCGCGGGGCCGGTTGCGGCGGCGACCCCTTATCAATCCCGGCGATAGGGATAGCAGCGGGCGCGGTCCAGCGACATGCCGAAATGCTGGCCGAGGGCGCGGATCGCTTCGGCGTGCTCGACATAGGGGTCGCTGTTGGCCACGCCGACGATGATCGGCCGGAAGGTGCGGTCGTCCTGGCCGCCGGGCGGCAGCATCGCCGTGACCAGGGCGGTGCCCTCATCGTCGCGCAGGGTCAGAAACAGCGGCATCTCCCGCTGGATATGGGCCTTGAGCCCGATCTCCTGCTCGAAATGAACCTTCGACAAGGGCTGGAAGGTCTGTGCGGCTTTTTCCTGTTCCTTGCGAAAGAATTTTTCAACGGCGTGGCGCATCGCGTCGGATTCGGCCGCCGCCTCCGCCTCGGTCTCTATACGGAACCATGTCTTGCCGCCTGGTGCGTCGCACACATACTTCATCCACCCCTCCGATACTTAACCGGCGTTCGCCCGCGCGCAAATTATGCGGGTGAAGCTGTGGGCAGCGCAGCGACAGCGGCGCCTGGCGGTCGCGCCACCGCCCGCAGCGATTATTCCTTCGGCATTTTGCCGCGACCGCGCTTGCCTGTCGAGCCTCGGCAGGCGGGCGCAAGCCGGTTTCACCGCGGTCGGCTTGCCGCGGTCGAGCCTGGCTGATCGCCGCCCGCGATCGGCGCGGGCTGCGTCCAGTCGCGCCACAGCGAGATCAGCGCCGCCATCACCACCGGCCCGAGAAAGAGCCCGAGCAGCCCGAAATTCTCCAAGCCGCCGAGGATGCCGAGCAGCACCCACAAAAACGGCAGCCGTGCTGCGCCGCCGATCAGAAACGGCCGGACAAAATGGTCGGCGATGAACACCACGAGCAGGCCGAACACGACGACGCCGATCCCACCGGCGGTATTGCCGTTCGCCACCAGGTAGAGACCGGCTCCCCAAAAGGCGACCGGCGCGCCAAACGGGATCACCGCGAGAATCCCGGTCAGCGCGGCCAAAGGCACAACATGCGGCAGCCCGGCCGCGGCATAGGCAAAGCCGATCACGATCCCCTCGGCAAGACCGACCAGCACCAGCCCGGTCACGGTGCCATGCACCGCCGCGATCATATGTTCGGCGATCCGCTCGCCGCTCGGTCCCAGCGCCTGACGGCTCAGCATCACCAGTTGCCGGCACAGCCCGTCGCCATCGCGAAACAGGAAAAACAAGGTCAGCAAGGTGAAGGCGAAGATGACCAGGCGGTGGGCGACTTCAACGCCGATCACCCGCGCCGAATCGGCGGGGATATACGCAAACAGCCGCCCCAGCAGCTCGTGCATGGTTTGCGGGTCGCTCAGATTGGCTTTCCACCAAACCGCGAGCGGCGCTCCGATCCCGGGAACCGATCCGAGCCAAGCCGGGGTCGGCAGGCCGTGGTGACGCAGCTCGGCGAGATAGCGCAGCAAGCTGCCCATCTCATGCGCCAAATGCGCGGCGGCATAACCAAGCGGCACGATCAATACCAGCCCCACCACCAGCGTCGCCGCCAGGGGCAGCAGGATGCGGTGGCGGCGCGGCGGAAACGCCCGCTCCGCCCGGCGATAGAGCGGCCACACCGCGATCGCGATGATCGTCGCCCAGACCAGCGCCGGCATGAAGCGGTGGACGATCCACAGGCCGAGCACGATCAGGCTGCCGGCCAGCAGCAAGCGCGACAGACGTTGCGTCGAAAAAAACGGCGTCAAGCCGGCCGGTCGCGTTTCCTCCGGAGGATCGCCATCCCGCGTCATCGCGTCCTCGCCGTTACTGATCGCAACCTTAACGGGGTTCACGCCGGCCCGGTAGGGGCCTATGCCGCCAAATTTCCCGATCGGCTGCGCATTTTCTGGACAATAGCGCGCGCAACCATCCGGCCGCGAGGATGGCGGTGGGTTGCGATGACCGCGAGCCATGGTCATGCCCGTGTTTGAGGGGGCGGTTCGGACGCGGGCAGAGAGCGGCAGCCGCTATCGACGCCATGCGCGGCGCCGCGCGTCCCGCATCCGGCGCCGCCGCGGCGGGGTTTATCCAGGCCGGGGCCTATCTCGGTCGGGGCTTATCTCGGACGGGGCTTATCTCGGTCGAGAAAGACCAATGCGGGCCGGGCGCGTCGCCGAGCCCGGCGCCACCCATGGCGCGGCGATACCGCGCATGCCCGCGGCGGCCGGACATGCGCGAAGCCCGGCGCGTGCGGGCGCACCGACCGCAACAAAGATTACCGGTGCGTTCAACAAAAGGGCCGGGGAGGGCCGCTCTGTTCAAGCGGTCCCTCCGGCCGGCCTGTCGACGCCGTCGAGCGACGAGCGCCGCCGATCGGCGCCACCGGCGGATCGGCGGGGCTCGTTCAATGTGCGACGAGCGGTGGCCGCCGTGCTCTGCCGCAAAGGAGGCGCCGCGAGCAGCGCCTCCTCTTC
>JAJPIH010000346.1 GCA_021324875.1 Alphaproteobacteria bacterium | reverse complement strand
TTTCTTCCGATCTCGGCTGGAACAGGGTGATCGCCGCCGGCAGGAAACTCAGCGTGCAGACAAAGGCGATCAGCATGCCGACCCCGGCGTTCAGTCCGAGTTCGGCGACGCCGAGAAAGGCGGTCGGGACAAAGGCGAGAAAGCCGGCCGCGGTTGCCGCAGCGGCGACCAGGATCTGACCGCCGACGCGACGCACGGTTTCGCGCATCGCCGCGGCGGGCTCGGGATATTCGCGCCGGGTTTCGCGGTAGCGCACCGAAAACTGGATCGCAAAATCAACTGCGATGCCGACAAACAAAATGCCGAATCCGACCGAGACCAAATTCAAGGTTCCGACCGCGGCCGCCGCAAACAACAGCGTCAAAATCAGCCCAAGCCCCAGCGTCAGCAGGATCGGCACGATCAGTCGCCAGGATTTGACGGCGAGGAAAAGCCACAGCGAAATCAAGACGATGCTGCCAATCAGCCCGGTCACCGCACCCTCGGCGACCGACGCGAATTCCTCGTCGGCGAGCGCGACATTGCCGGTGTAGCGGACCGTGACATCGCCCGATTTGACAAATTCGAGCCGGCTGGCGGCGGCGCGGATCGCGGCGGTCGCAGCACCGCCGGGTTTCAGCGCCGCCGTGTCGAGCACCGGCTGGGCCAGGACGAATTGGTAGGATCCGCCAAGCTCGGCGGCGCCGCCGCCAATCAGTCGCTCCCACGACAGCGGCTCGGGATGCCCGGCAAGCGCCGCCGCAATCGCCTGGTTGAACCCGGACAGGGCGTTGTCATAGGGCTGCAGATCGACCTGGCCCTGTTGCAGACCGGTGCCCAGCAGGGCCAGCGCCGAGAACAACCCGCGCGCGCTGGGGTCCTGGGCCAGCTGCCCGAGAAAGGGTTGTGCGTCGATGGTGCGATTAAGCAGGTCTTCGAGCTGATGGGGGTCGAGAAACAGCAGCCCTTCCTTGCGCAAAAAGGCCGAAGCGTCGGGCCGGGTGACCCGGCGAAAATGCGCATGATCGGCGGCCAAGGCCTTGGCCAGCGCGGCCGCGGTGGCTTCGCGCTCCTCGGGGATCTTGCCGCTGACCACGATCACCAGCAGATCGCTGAGCTGCGGGAAATCGGCCTTGAACTGCAGCGCCCGCTGTCGCACGGCAGGCTTTTGGCGAACATCTCGTCGGTGTCGGTGCTGATGCCGAGATGGCCGGCGGCAAAAACCCCGGCAAAGACCACCACAAGAGCCGCCACGGCGACGACCAGCTTGGCACGACGGACGCAGGCATCGGCAAGGCCAACGAGCAGACGCTGAAATTCCATGGACCAACACGCTCGTGACCGGTTGCGGGTGCCGCGCGGCCGAAACGCCGCGCCCATCGGCTGCATGTGGGAATGGCGGCCCGGATTCGGAGCCTGCGGCACCGTGCTAATTACGGCGAATTCGGCAACGCAAGCTAAATCGCGACCCCCGTGCGGCTTCCTGCCGCATCGGTACTCCCGCGGCGGGCCGCATGCCTCGGGCGGCGGAATAAATCGCCCGGCGCCGAGTCATACAGACGCCCGCCCGGGATAGACGAACTTTTGACACTGCGATGAGACGCATGCACATGACGCCGCAATCTTCCCCTGTTTCCCCCGAGCTCGCTTTGCCGCCGGCCGACACCAAGCGCTGGTCGCCGTCACGCAAGGCCGCGGTCATCGCCGCGACCCGCAACGGCCTGATCAGCCGCGAGGAGGTCTGTGCGCGCTACATGATGTCCGACGAGGAGCTGGTCGCCTGGGAGCGGGCCTTTGACCAGAACGGCGTGCCCGGCCTGCGGACCACGCGGCTACAATGCTACCGCTATACCCACATCCCGGTCAGCCGCCGCCAGCACCAGCCGCCGACCGAGGAGGTTCAGCTCCGCTACCGCTGACCGCTCGCCGCTGACGCGGGGATTGGCCCGGCCAGAGCGGGCGGAACGCGGGCCGGTCAATCTCCCGACCGCGCAGTCTCCGGGCCGATCCCGGCCATCTCACAGATGACCTGCCATTCGCGCTCGCTGACCGGGCACACCGACAAGCGCGACTGACGCAGCAGCGCCATCCCGGCCAGCTCCGGCCGCGCCTTCATCTGCGCGAGGGTCACCGGCTGCGGCACCGGCATGACCGGTCGGACATCGACCATGCCGAGCTTGCCGCTGCGGTCGTTGGGGTCGGGGTAGAAGGCGCGGACGATCTCGGCCACCCCGACGATGTCCTTGCCGGCGTTCGAATGGTAGAAAAACGCGCGGTCGCCGGGCTGCATCGCGCGCAAATTGTTGAGCGCCTGGGCATTGCGCACCCCATCCCAATGGGTGCGGCCATCGGCGACCAGCCGGTCCCAGGAATAGACGGATGGTTCCGATTTTAACAACCAGTACGCCATTGCGGCCCTCCCCTCGTCAGTCCCTGAGCGGGTAATCGGCCTGGTCCTCGTAAACCGAGCCGGCCTTGGTCGGAAAGCTGGCGATCAGGCTGAAGGCGGCAACCGGCAGCGGACCGGCGCGAAAGCCGGCATGGGCGGCAAGAAATTCCGCGATTTTGTCGATGGGCGCCCGGTTGAGCCGCGCCAGGGTGACGTGAGGGGCGAATTTGCGCGGCTCCGGCGGCAAGCCGGTGCGTACCAGCGCCTTCTCGATCTTGTCGTGCAAGGCCAGCAGACCGGAGCTGCGTTCGACCCCGACCCACAGATTGTGCGGGCGGTCACCGCCAAACACCCCGGTGCCGGCCAAGGACAGCGAAAACCGGCGGGCGCGCAGCTGGGTCAGGGCAAGGTCGATATCGGCGGCGCGATCTTCGGAGATTTCGCCGATAAAGCGCAGAGTCAGATGGAGATTGCCGGGATCGACCCAGCGCGCATTCGGGATGCCCGAGCACAGCAGCGACAGCTGCAATTTGAGCTCGGGCGGAAAGCCGATGCCGACAAACAGCCGCAGCATGGCTCAGGTGAACAGGGTCAACACCCCGGTATGGCCGTAGAGCCGGTCACGCGAAATTTCGCCATTGGCAAAAAACCCGATCAGCGGAAAATCGCCGAGGGTCTCGCGGATCAGCGCGGTCTCGACACCGGAGGTCCCGAACAGGTTGGCGCCGCGGGCGACGCAGCTGACGTAAATCCCGGCCTTTGGCGGCCCGTCGATGCGACCGGCGAGCTGGCGGACCATGCGCTGCATGTCCTTGGCGGCGCTGTCGGGGTCGCGGCGGCAGAACAGGATGTGGTCGCCGGCCGCAATTTCGGCGCCGATCACGACCCAGCCCCGGCCCGGGTCGATCGCCATCAGGTTGCGCACCAGATAGTCGCCGGTATCCGAGCCCGCCACCGGCAGGACGACAAAAATGACCCCGCCGAGGCGGCGCAAATTCCTCGCCATATCGGGGCCGATGTCCTCGAGAAACACGCTGAGCGCCGGGCGGCCGTCGACCACCATGACGATGTTGTCGCGCGCCTCGTCGACGCGGTGCACCGGTCCGATCGGCATGCAGCCCTGGGTCAACGAGGTGGCCACCCCGACCTCGGCGGCCAGCATGGCCCCGGCCAGGCCGTTGCCGACTGGCCCGCTTTCGCCGTGCGACAGTGCCACCAGCGGCGCTTCGCAGCGATGCGAAACCAGGCCGCCGACGAGAAACGTGCCGCTCGCCGCCGCCAGATCGACCGCGGTTTTGGCAAGGTCGGGACAGCGCGGGTCGGCATGGACGAGGGTCAGTAACGGCCCGGCCTTTTCGACCCAGGCGGCATGCTGGCGCGGCAGGTCCGCGCCGGGGTTATGGGTCGCGCCGAACACCCGAAACCCGTCCTCGGGCAGCGCCGCGGTCATGACCGCCGCCGCCGGCTCCTCGAACACCTCGCTGTCGAGCGAGCAGACCCCAAGCCCGACCCCGCCGACCCATGACCTCACGCCGGTCTCCGCCGCCAGCTCGCGCAGCATCGCGGGGAGCATGGCGGCGGCCGGCTCGGTCACATAGACGACCCCGAAATTGGCCCCGCGATTGGGGGTCAGCCGGGCAACACAAGCCCGGGCGAGCGTGCCGGGATCACCGGTGGCGCTGGCTGCCGCAAACCGCTCGTTCATGACGCACCTCCCTTGCCGGCTGCAATCAGTCCGGCGACGACGGGTCCGATCCGTTCGACCAACACCTCGATCCCGCGCGCATTCGGATGCAGACCGTCGGGTTGGTTGAGTTCCGGCTTCATCGCCACCCCATCGAGAAAGAACGGGTATAGGGCTGCATGGTGCTTGTGCGCCAGCTCGGCAAAGATCGCGTCGAACGCGCGGTCATAGGCCTCACCCCAATTGGGCGGGGCCAGCATGCCCAACACCAGCGCCTTGGCCCCGGCGGCCTGGATCTTGTCGAGCATCGTGTCGAGATTGGCGCGGACCGTCGCGGGATCGATCCCGCGCAGCGCGTCATTGGCGCCCAACGCCAAAATCACCAGATCGGGCTTGTCGGCCAGCGCCCAATCGAGCCGCGCCACCCCGTCGGCGGTGGTGTCGCCGGACACCCCGGCATTGACCACCCGGGCCGCGATCCCGTGCGCGCGCAGCCAGGTTTCGAGCCGCGCCGGAAAGGCCTGTTCCGGCATCAGGCCATAGCCGGCGGTCAGGCTGTCGCCAAAATCGACAATGACCGGGACCTGGGCGGTTGCCGGCGCGGCGAAGGCGGCCGCCACGGTCAGCGGCAAGGCGGCCAAGAGCGTCGCGTTGAAAACCCGCATCGCCGAGCCATATCGTCGGCGACCAGGCCGGCCGCGGGTCGGCGCCGCCGTTTTCACCGGCCGGGACCGGACATGACCAGCTCGCTTCATGACGGCGGCCCGCTTGTCAGGGTCGAAGACGTCCATCTGACTCTGGGCAGCCCGGCCGGGCGCGTCAACATTCTGCGCGGCATCTCCTTTACGATTGCCGCCGGGGAAACGGTGGCGCTGGTGGGCCCGTCCGGGTCGGGCAAGTCGAGCCTGGTGATGGTCATCGCCGGTCTCGAACGGCCGAGCGCGGGCCGGGTTCTGGTCGCCGGCCGGGATTTGGCGACACTCGACGAGGACGGCCTCGCCCGGCTGCGCCGCGACCGGATCGGCATCGTGTTCCAGGCGTTTCATCTGCTGCCGACCATGACCGTGCACGAAAACGTCGCGGTGCCGCTCGAATTTGCCGGGCGCCGCGACGCGTTTGCGGCGGCGCGCGAGGCGCTGGCCGCGGTCGGGCTCGAACACCGGCTGCGCCATTATCCCGCTCAGCTGTCCGGCGGCGAACAGCAGCGGGTCGCGATCGCCCGCGCCTTTGTCGCCAACCCCGGGCTGCTGCTTGCCGACGAGCCGACCGGCAATCTCGATGCCGCGACCGGTGCCGTGGTGATCGATTGCCTGTTCCGGCAGCACGCCCTTTACGGCGCGGCGCTGATGCTGATCACCCATGACGAAACCATCGCCGCCCGCTGCGCCCGCCGGATCCGGCTGCGCGACGGACAAATCGCCGCGGACGAAGCGTTGACGGCGCGGCCCGAAATCCGGCACCGGGCGCGGTGAGCCGCATCGCGCTCGGCTATGCCGCCCGTCTCGCCGGGCGCGAATTGCGCGGCGGCGGCCATGGGCTCGCCGTCCTCGTCGCCTGTCTGGTGCTCGGCGTCGCCGCCGTCGCCGGCATCGGCTCGCTCTCTGCATCGTTGCGCGCGGCGATCGCCGGTGACGCGCGCGCACTGCTTGGCGGCGATGTCGAGGCGCGCCTCGCCTACCGCCCGGCGAGCGCGGCCGAGCACGAATTTCTCGCCCGCAGCGGGCGCTTGTCTGAAATCGCCGGGCTCCGCGCGATGGCGCGCACAGCCGATGGGCGACGCCAGAGCCTGATCGAATTGAAGGCGGTCGACCGCGATTATCCGCTTTATGGCGCGGTCGCCGTCAGCCCGCCGCAACCGCTCGCCGCCGCCCTCGAGGCGCGCAACGGCGTGTTCGGGGCGGTCGTCGACGCCGCGCTGCTCACCCGCTTGGGCCTCGCCGTCGGCGCGCCGATCCGCATCGGCGAGGCGCGGTTCGAGGTGCGCGGCACAATCGCGCGCGAGCCCGACGCCGCGACAAGCGGCCTCGTCTTTGGACCGCGGGTGATGATCGCCCTTGCCGCCCTGGCCGAAACCCGGCTCATTCAGCCGGGGGCGCTGGTCAATTACGGCTACCGCCTGCGCCTGCCGCCGGGTATCGCGCCGGCCGCCTGGATCGCCGCGGCGAATGCCGCTTTTCCCGAAGCCGGATGGCAATTGCGCAGCTTCACCCGGGCGTCGCCGGAATTGCAGCGGCTGCTCGATCGGGTGGGGCTGTTTTTGTCGCTGATCGGCCTGGCGACGCTGCTGGTCGGCGGGGTCGGGATCGCCAATGCGACGCGCGCCTATATCGCGGCCAAGACCCCGACAATCGCCACCCTCAAATGCCTGGGGGCGCCGCGCCGGCTCGTGTTCCTGGTCTATGGTTGCGAGATCGCCGCGCTGGCCGCGCTGGCGATCGGCGCCGGGCTGGCAATCGGCGCCTTGGTGCCGCGCGCCGCCACGCCGCTGCTGGCGCATCTGCTGCCGGTTGCGGCGCGCGCCGGGATCTATATCCGGCCGCTAGCCTGGGCCGCGCTATACGGGGTGTTGACGACCGCCGCGTTTTCGCTATGGCCGCTGGCGGCAACCGGCCGGATCTCGGCCGCCGCCCTGTTTCGCCACCGGGTCGAGCCGATGCGGCCGCGGACGGCGGTGACGATGGTCGCCGCCAGCCTCGGCTTGGCTGCGGTTCTGGCGGCGGTTGTCGTGGCAGGCGCCGAGGATCGCCGGGTCGCGAGCTGGTTTGTGGCCGGTGCGGCGCTTGCCTTTGCCGTGTTCGGGGCGGCCGGCGTCGCGGTTAGGCTGGGCGCCGGCAGGCTGGGCGCCGGCCGGCTGTCGCGCCGCGGCTGGCTGCTGCTGCGGCTGGCGCTCGCCAACCTGCATCGGCCGGATGCGCCGACCGTGCCGGCGGTGCTCTCGCTGGGGATCGCGCTCACTCTGCTCGCCGCGGTGGCGCTGGTCGAAGCCAATCTCCGCCGGGAACTCGACGAGCAGATGCCGCAGGCGGTGCCGGCCGTCTTTCTGATCGACATTCAGCCGGCCCAGCTGGCCGGGATTGCGGCGATCGTGCGCGGCCTGCCCGGGGCGCGGATCGAGGCGGTGCCGATGATGCGCGGCCGCATCACCCGGCTCAACGGGGTGCCGGTCGAGCGTGCGGCGGTGGCGCCGGCCGCACGCTGGGCGCTGCGCAGCGACCGCGGACTGACCTATGCGGCAAGCATGCCCAAGGGATCGCGGCTCGTCGCCGGAACCTGGTGGCCGCCCGACTATCACGGCCCGCCGCTGATCTCGTTCGATGCGGCGCTGGCCGAGGGCATGGGGCTCAAGCTGGGCGATACGCTGACCGTCAATCTGCTCGGACGCGACATCACCGCGCGCATCGCCAATTTGCGCCGGATCGATTGGGAGCGGCTCGGCATCAATTTCGCGATCGTGTTTGCACCGGGCACCCTCGAACATGCGCCGCAATCGATGCTCGCCGCCGTCCATGTGCCGCCGGACGCGGAGGAAAGCCTGGTCGGGCGGGTCACCGAACAGTATCCCAACGTGTCGGCCATCAATGTGCGCGAGGCCCTGGCCGCGGTCGGCCGCGTCGTCCGGCTGATCGCCGCAGCGGTGCGGTTGACGGGGTTGCTGACCCTGGCGGCCGGGGCGTTGGTTCTGAGCGGAGCGATCGCGGCCGGGCACCGCCGACGGGTCTATGACGCGGTCGTGCTGAAGGTGTTGGGCGCCACGCGCGGCGCGCTGTTGTCCGGCCTGCTTGTCGAGCATGCGCTGCTGGGCGGGCTCGCCGGGGTGATCGCCGGCGGTCTCGGGACGCTCGCCGCTTATTTCGTCCTAACCCGTCTGATGAATGCCGCCTGGGTATTTCTGCCGCTGCCGATGGTCGCGACCGTGGCGGGAGCGGCGTTGTTGAGCGCTGTCCTGGGTCTGGCCGGGACATGGCGGGCGCTCGGGGTTGCGGCGGCGCCGTTTTTGCGCAACGAATGACGCCCGAGGGCCGCGGCCGGAACCGGCACACCGTCGCGGGGTCATTGAAAAGATCGCGTTTTGTGCCAATATCCGCGACGCGTGGGTAATTGGCCCCGCGCGTCTCTCTTTGGAGGGGTTATGGCTCTGGGTTCGCAGCCCCGCTGGACGGTGCGGCCGGCGGACACCCTGGTCGGCGTCGATGTCGGCCTCAGGGAGTATATGCTCCGCGTCTACAATTACATGGCGTCGGGGCTCGCACTGACCGGCATCGTGGCCTATGTCGCTGCGGCTTCCGGCTTCTACGTCTCGATTGCGCACACGCCGCTGATCTGGCTGGTGATCCTGGCGCCGCTGGGGCTCGTCATGCTGATGAGCTTTGGGGTGCAGCGGATGCAGGCGAGCACCTTGCAGCTCGTCTTCTGGATCTATTCGGCGCTGATGGGCCTGTCGCTGGCGTTCCTGTTTCTTGTCTTCACCGGGGCCAGTATCGCGCGGGTGTTTTTCATCACCGCCGGCACCTTCGCCGCGATGAGCCTTTACGGCTATACGACCCGGCGCGACCTGACGCAGTTCGGCTCGTTCCTGTTTATGGGGCTGATCGGCATCATCATCGCCTCACTGGTCAACATGTTCATCGCCTCGAGCGCGCTGCAGTTTGCGATCTCGGTG
>JAJPIH010000304.1 GCA_021324875.1 Alphaproteobacteria bacterium | reverse complement strand
GCCTTCATAGATCAGATCGACGATCAGTTTGACCTCATGGCAGCATTCGAAATAGGCCATCTCCGGCGCGTAGCCGGCTTCGACGAGGGTTTCAAACCCGGCCAGGATCAGCGAGGTCAGTCCGCCGCACAGCACCGATTGTTCGCCAAACAGATCGGTTTCGCATTCCTCGCGGAACGTCGTCTCGATCACGCCGGCGCGACCGCCGCCGATCGCGCAGGCATAGGAGAGGGCAAGCTCGACCGCGTTGCCTGATGGGTTCTGTTCGACCGCCAACAGGCACGGTACGCCGCCGCCGCGCAGATATTCGGAGCGCACGGTGTGGCCCGGCCCTTTGGGTGCGATCATGAACACATCCATGTCCGGGCGCGGTTCGATCAAGCGGAAATGGATGCTGAGCCCGTGGGCGACGGCGAGCGCCGTCCCCTCGCGCATATTGTCGCGCAAATCCTCGGCATAGAGCTGGGCCTGCAATTCATCGGGCGCCAGAACCATGACCACGTCGGCCCATTTGGCGGCCGCGGCGTTGGTCATGACCTTGAAGCCGGCGGCCTCAGCCTTCTGCGCCGAAGCCGAACCCGGACGCAACGCCACCACGACGTCCTTGACGCCGCTGTCGCGCAGATTGTTGGCGTGGGCGTGCCCTTGGCTGCCATAGCCGATCACCGCGACCTTTTTCGACTTGACCAGGTTCACGTCCGCGTCGCGGTCGTAATATACCCGCATTTCCAGCTCCTTTCGGCGATGTCCGCAGTCGAGCCGCTCCGATGACCGGCTCTCAGATGCCTCGCGCACCCCGCGAAATTGCGACCACACCGGTGCGCGAAATCACGACAAGCCCGAGCGGCTCCATCAGCGCAATAAAGGCGTTGAGCTTGTCGGCCGACCCGGTGATCTCGAAGACAAAGCTTTGGAGCGTCGAGTCGACGACCCGCGCACGATAGATGTCAGCGAGCCCCAGGGCCTCGATACGCGCATCGCCCTGGCCGGCGACTTTGACCAGCATCATCTCGCGCTCGACAAACGGCCCCTCATCGGTCAGGTCGAGCACCTTGTGGACCGGCACCAGTCGCGACAATTGCGCCTTGATCTGCTCGATGATCATCGGTGTGCCGATGGTGACGATCGTGATCCGCGACAGGTTGTTGCGATGGTCGACCTCGGCCACGGTCAGGCTTTCAATGTTGTAGCCGCGACCGGAAAACAGCCCAACGACCCGCGCCAGGATACCCGGCTCGTTGTCGACAAGCACCGCGATTGTGTGCCGTTCAAGGTCTTTCATCGTGGGGATAACCTATTCCCCCTGGTCGTTCCCGCGCAGCCGGGAACCCGGGAGGCGTGAGGAAACATCAGCCTCCCGGACCTCCGCCTGTGCAGGGTGATCAAAACCCCGGTCACGACCGGCCCGCAGGGATCACACCAGCACCATTCCTTCTTCAGAGACCGGCTGTTCAGCCTCGTCCTTCGGCCCGAGCAACATTTCGTTGTGCGCCGCCCCCGAGGGGATCATCGGAAAGCAGTTCTCTTTCGGATCAACCGCGACATCGAGGATGACCGCACCCGGGGTTTCGATCATCCACGTGATCGCGTCATCGAGTTCGGCGGGGCTGGTAATGCGGCGGCCCTGCGCTCCGAACGCCTCGGCCAATTTGACGAAATCGGGCAGGGCAGCGGTATAGCTTTCCGAATAACGGCCGCCATGCAGCAATTCCTGCCACTGCCGCACCATCCCCATATACTGGTTGTTGAGGATGAAAACCTTGACCGGCAGCCGGTACTGGGCGGCAGTCGACATCTCCTGAATATTCATCAGGATCGAGGCTTCGCCGGCAATGTCCACCACCAGCGCTTCCGGGTGGGCGATCTGGACCCCGATCGCGGCGGGCAGACCGTAGCCCATCGTGCCGAGCCCGCCCGACGTCATCCAGTGATACGGCTCGTCGAATTTGAAGAACTGGGCCGCCCACATCTGGTGCTGCCCGACCTCGGTGGTCACGTAAATGTCGCGGTCGCGGGTCAGGGCGAACAGGCGTTCAATTGCGTATTGCGGCTTGATCACACCGTGGCCATCACGATCGTAGCTGAGGCAATCGCGCGCGCGCCACGCGGCGATCTGATCCCACCAGGCGCTTCGCTCCGCTTTGCGGCCGTGTTGCGACCATGCCTCCAGCAGCGCCGCCAATGTGCGCCCGGCGTCACTGATGATCGGCAGGTCGACACGCACATTCTTGTTGATCGAGGACGGGTCGATGTCGATGTGGATCTTGCGCGAGCCGGGCGAGAATGCGTTCAACCGTCCGGTGACCCGGTCGTCGAAACGGGCTCCGACCGCGACCAGCAAGTCGCAGCCATGCATGGCGAGATTGGCCTCGTAAGTCCCATGCATGCCGACCATGCCGAGAAAATGCGGGTCATGAGCCGGAAACGCGCCAAGACCCATCAATGTCAGCGTGCATGGTGCGTCGGTGCTGCGAACCAGCGCGGTGAAGCGCGCGCACGCCTCCGGGCCCGAATTGACCAGCCCGCCGCCGCCATAGAATAGCGGCCGCTTGGCGGCGGCGATCATCTCTACCGCCTCCGCGATGCGCGCCGGCTCGGGCGCCAATTGCGGCCGGTAGCTCTTGTGCTGCGCGCCCTCCGGCGGGGTGTAGGGGCCGAGCGCAAACAGCACGTCCTTGGGCAGATCGATCACCACCGGGCCCGGCCGGCCGCTGCGCGCGACGTAGAACGCCTCGTGCAGCATGCGCGCGAGGTCGCGGACATCCTTGACCAGGTAGTTGTGTTTGGTGCACGGCCGGGTGATGCCGGTGGTGTCGGCCTCCTGGAAGGCATCGTTGCCGATCAGGTGGGTCGGGACCTGGCCCGTCAGACAGACAACCGGTACCGAATCCATCAACGCAT
>JAJPIH010000201.1 GCA_021324875.1 Alphaproteobacteria bacterium | reverse complement strand
TGCGCCGGCTCGACGACAACGACCTCGAGACCCTGCTGGGCCGGGCGGAGAAGGTGCTGGGTCACGGTCTGCCGCTCAGCGGCGAGGCGCGGGCGGCGTTGCGCGCGATGGCCGATGGCGACGGCCGCTTTCTGTTGAACATGGTCGAGGAGATCGCGCGGCTGCCGGGTTCGGCGCCGATCGGTCCCGGCGAATTGGCCCGCCTCGTGCAGCGCCGCGCGCCGCTTTACGACAAAAGCCAGGAAGGGCATTACAACCTGATCAGCGCCCTGCACAAATCCTTGCGCGGATCGGACACCGATGCCGCACTTTATTGGCTGGCGCGGATGCTGGCCGGCGGCGAAGACCCGATGTTCATCCTGCGCCGACTGACGCGCGCCGCGGTCGAAGATATCGGCCTTGCCGACCCACAGGCGGTGATCCAAGCGCTGGCCGCCTGGCAGACCTATGAGCGGCTGGGTTCGCCCGAGGGCGAGCTGGCGATCGCGCAATGCGTGATCTATCTCGCGACGGCACCTAAATCGAGTGCCGTCTACACCGCGTTTGACGCCGCCCGGCAGATGGCCGGCGAAACCGGCTCGTTGATGCCGCCGATGCACATTCTCAACGCACCGACCCGACTGATGCGCCAGCTTGGCTATGGCAAGGGTTACGTCTACGATCACGCCACCCAAGAGGCGTTTTCGGGGCAGAATTATTTTCCCGACGGGATCGAACGCCGCAACTTCTACCATCCAAGCGAGCGCGGTTTTGAGCGCGAGATCAAAAAGCGCCTCGATTACTGGAACAGGCTGCGCGCCCGCACCGCCGAGCCCTCGCCATGACGGCCAAGGCCGTGATCGTGGCGGTCGCCGGTGACGAGGACGCACTCCGGCTCGACCGCTGGTTCAAAAGGCATTACCCCGCGCTGACGCATGGCCACCTCGAAAAGCTGCTGCGCACCGGCCAGATCCGGCTCGACGGCCGGCGCGCCAAGGCCGCCGACCGCATTGCCCGAGGCCAGCAGATCCGGGTGCCGCCATTGCCGGCGGCGCCCCCCTCCCCGTCCCCGGCAATGCCGGTGCCGGCGGCCGCGGCGGCGATGCTGCAGGCGGCGGTCCTGCATCGCGACGCCGAAATCATCGCACTCAACAAGCCGGCCGGGCTCGCGGTCCAGGGCGGGACGCGCACGGTGCACCATCTCGACCGCCTGCTCGACGCGCTGCGCTTTGAGAAAACCGAGCGGCCGCGGCTGGTCCACCGGCTCGACAAGGACACCAGCGGGGTGCTGCTGCTGGCGCGCAGCAGCGCCGCGGCGGCGTTCCTCGCCCGCGCCTTTCGCGACAAGGCGACGCGCAAGGTCTATTGGGCGCTGGTCGTGGGCCGGCCGAAGCCGGCGCAGGGCCGCATCGACCTGCCGCTTGCCAAGCAGCCGGGAGAACGCGGCGAGCGGGTGCGCGGCGATCGCGAGGCGGGCAAGCCGGCGGTGACTTATTACCGGGTCATCGACAGCGCCGGCGAGCGCGCCAGCTGGCTGGCGCTGTGGCCGGTGACCGGCCGCACGCATCAGCTGCGCGCCCATTGCGCGGCGATCGGCACGCCGATCCTCGGCGATCCGAAATACGGCGCCGCGGCCGCGCATCTCGGCGGGTCGCTCAAGGCCCAGCGGCTCAACCTGCATGCCCGCGAATTGACGATCCCCCATCCGGCCGGCGGCATGCTGCGCGTGACCGCGCCGCTGCCACCGCATATGCGAGAGAGCTGGGAATTTTTCGGGTTCGCCGCCGACGCCCCCGATCCCTTTGCCCTGTTGGACCCGGCGCCATGAACCGCTTCTATCGCCAGGCCGAGCCGATCGCCGCCGCCGACGGGTTTGGCGTGACCCTGGACGGCAAACCGATCCGTACGCCGGGCAAACGCGACCTTGTGGTTCCGACCGCGGCCTTGGCCGCTGCCATCGCCGCCGAGTGGAATGCGCAGCAACGCGAGGTCAGACCGCGGTCGATGCCGCTCACCCAGCTCGCCAACACCGCGATCGACCGGGTCAAGACCCAGCGCGCGCCGGTCGTGCGCCAGATCGCCGATTACGCCGCGACCGACCTTGTCTGCTATCGGGCGCTGCGCCCGCCGCAACTGGCGCAACGCCAGCAGGCGGTATGGCAGCCGCTGATCGACTGGGCGGTGCTGCGTTACGACGCGCCTCTCGACATCACCGCCGGCGTGATCCCGATCGCCCAGCCGCCGGCCAGCCTGCATGCCTTTGCCGTCGCGGTTGCGGCGCTCGACGATTTTGTGCTGGCGGCATTGCACCTTGCCACCGCCGCCTGCGGGTCACTGGTTATTGCGCTCGCCCTTGTCGAAGGGCGGATCGACGCCGAGACGGCGTTCGCCGCCTCCCAGCTTGACGAGAGCTTCCAGATCGAATTCTGGGGCGAGGATGCCGAGCAGGCGCAGCGCCGCCAGGCGCTCGCCGCCGATATCGGCGCCGCGGCGCAATTCCTGGCGCTATTGCGCCTCTGACGGTGCGGCTTCGCGGGTCCACAATCCCGCGGCCGTGACGACAAAATCGACCCGCCCTTCGGCCAGTGT
>JAJPIH010000375.1 GCA_021324875.1 Alphaproteobacteria bacterium | reverse complement strand
GCGGCACCGAGACGATCCGCTACGGGCGGCGCGTGTCAGTCGCAGCGCTGCCGGCGCCGCCGGTGTTTCTGACGCCCAAAGGGCTGGCTCATGTCGGACCGCGGGCGTTTGGCTATGACCTCGACTTCCGCTCGGTCTTCGACCCGCCCTCGGACCAGGCGGCAGCGCCGCCATAGGCGAGGCGGGGCGGCGCCGAGGCGAACGGCGCCGCGCATCGCTTAGGGCCGGGCTTCGAGGATCATGTTGAACGGGGTCTCGGTCGCGCGGCGAACCTGGCGGAAGCCGCCGGCGGTGATGACCTCGCGCAACCGCGCCTCCCCCGCCTGGGCGCCGAGGGCCAGCCCCACTTCCTGCGCCAGCGAGGTCGGCACACAGATCATCGTCGAGCCGGCGTAAAAAAGCCGCCCGATCGGGTTCAGATTGTCTTCGAGCCGGTCGCCGGCGGCCGGCTCGACGATCATCCAGGTCCCGTCCGGCTTCAACGACTGGCGGACATGGGCCGCCGCACCGATGGGGTCGCCCATGTCGTGCAGACAGTCGAAAAACGCGACCAGATCGAAATCCTTGTCCGGGTAATTCTTGGCGGTCGCCACCTCGAACCGGGAGTTGCCGCCGACCCCGTGGTCGCGGGCATGGCGCTCTGCCTGTTCGACCGACGAGGGGTGGAAGTCGTAGCCGACAAATTCGGAATTCGGAAAGGCCCGCGCCATCAGCACGATCGACACGCCGTGGCCGCAGCCGACATCGGCGACTTTGGCGCCGCGTTCGAGCTTGGCGACGACGCCGTCGAGCGCCGGCAGCCAGTTGGCGACGATGTTGTTGACATAGCCGGGGCGGAAAAACCGCGCGACCGCGCAAAACAGACAACCCGCCTGATCGCCCCAGGCGACCCCGGCGCCGGTGCGGAACGCCGGCTCGACCTTGGCTTGGTTGTCGAGCATGGAGGCCATCAAACCAAACGCGCCGGGCATAAAGACCGGGCTGTCCTCGATCCCAAACACCATCGCCTGCTCTGGCGGCAGCGAGAACTTTCCGGTCGCCGGGTCGTAGGCAAGGTAATTCGACGCCGCCTGATGCGATAACCACTCGCGCAGATAGCGTTCATGGACCTGGGTGGTCGCGGCCAGCTCGGCCACCGTCATCGGCCCATGCTCGTGCATCGCTTTGTATAGGCCGAGCGAATCGCCGATCCGAACCAGCGCGATGCTGGCCGCACCGCCGAGATCGGACAGCATCTGCCCGATAAATTGATGCAGTTTGGCGTCGTCGACCATCGGTGCCACCTGTTCGTTAAGAAATATTAAGAATATTTTAAGGATACGCGCAAATTGCGCCTGGCGCAAGTTTGTCCAGCGTCATCTCGACATGGGGAACGCCAAAATCGTCATAAGGTGCTGACGCCGCGACAAACCCCAGCCCTTGATAAAATCCGGCGAGATGAGCCTGGGCGGCGAGCGCGACGGTCCGGCCGGGATATCGCGCGCGGCAGAAATCGAGCGCTTCGGTCATCAACCGGCGGCCAAGTCCCAGCCTGCGCCGCGACGCGGCGACCGCGACCCGGCCGATGCGCACCGGGGCGGCAGGGCCGGCGTCGGGAGGCGGCAACAGGCGCAAATAGCCGGCCAGCGCCCCCGGTTCCGCGCGCAGGCGCAGATGCCAGGCGGCGAGATCAAGGCCATCGAGATCGGGATAGGGCGAACCCTGCTCGACGACAAAAATCTGCTGGCGAAACCGCAGCAGCTCGTAGAACTCGTGCAGCGACAACAAATCCGCCCGGATCCATTCGCTGGTGATCGCGGCGGCGTTTTTTGGCAAGCTCTTCATGCGCGAAGCTCCGGAGGGCAATAGCGATGCAGCCTCAGGATTATGGACCGTTTCCTTACGTTCCGATCCGCGACCGGCCGAAACTCGTATGGCCCAACAACGCTCGGCTTGCGGTGTGGGTGATCCCGAACATCGAATTCTTTCCGTTGCGCCGCGGCATCCCGCCGCAACCCGGAGCGCCGGCCGGCGCCCCGCCTTCGGTGCGTGCCTGGGCGCAACGCGATTACGGCAACCGGGTCGGCATCTGGCGGATCATGGATGTGTTGAGCAAGCACGGTATCCGCGCCAGCCCGACCCTCAACGCCGACATTTGCCAGCATCACCCGCAGATCGTCCGCGCCGCCCTCGAACTCGGTTGGGAGATCCTCGGCCACAACGAGACCAACAGCGTCTGGCTCGACGCGCTGAGCCCCGAGGAAGAGCGCCAAACGATCCGCCGCACGCTGACCCGGATCGCCGAGCTGACCGGCAAAAAGCCGCTCGGCTGGCTCGGCAGCGGGCTTGCCGAGACCTGGCACACGCTCGACTTTCTCGCCGATGAGGGGTGTCTTTACGTCGCCGATTGGGTCAATGACGACCAGCCCTACATGATGGATATCGGCGGCCGCCCATTGGTCTCGATCCCCTATTCCTACGAGATCAACGACGCGCCGTTCATCAACACGCGGCTTGGCACGATCGACGAATTCGAGACCGCGATCCGCCGCCAGTTCGACACGCTTTACGCCGAGGGCGCGGAATCGGGCCGGGTCATGGCGATCTGTCTGCACCCCTATATCATCGGCGTCCCGCACCGCATCAAAGGGCTCGACCAGGCGCTCTCATACATCCGCGCCCATGATGGTGTGTGGTTCGCGACCGGCGAAGAAATCGTGCGCCACTGGCTGCAATCGGGGGCGACGTTCTAAAAGCTGGTCCCGGCCGCCGCCGCGCCCGGCCTTCAGCCCCCCGCCCCTTGAGGCCGGTCTTGCCCCGGCGCCCGGTCCGGCTGCGGCGCCGGCGGGGCGCCGGCTTTCAGCGCCGCGAGTTCCCGGCGCAGGGCGCGCATTTCCTCGAACCGGGCGGTGACATCGCGCAAAAATGCGGCGATCGCGACCGGCCGCCCCGCCTCGTCATGCACCGCCCGCACCGTGAATTCGATCGAGATGCGGGCGCCATCCTTGCGCATCGCCGGCACCGCCAGGATCTCGCCTTCGCCATAGCGGCTGGGGGCACCCGCCATGACCCGGTCGTAGCCTTCCCAATGCCGCGCCCGCAGCCCCTCGGGCACGATCAGATCGAGGCTGGCGCCCAGCGCCTCGACTTCGGCAAACCCGAAAATGCGGCTTGCCGCCCGGTTCCAAAAGCGGATTTTGCCGTCGCGGTCGGCAACGATCACCGCATCGGGGCAGTCCGCGGCGAGGCGCGCGATCAACCTGTCGAGCCATGCGTTGTTCATCGTCGGTGGTGCCTTCCTCGATCCGTCGGGTGATCCTAAAACGCTGCCGCAAGGCCGAACAGCGCGCCAAATGCGCCAAACAGGATCAGCGGGTTGAGCTGCCGCCAACGGAGCAGGATGGCGGTCGCGGCGGCCGCGGCAAGCCACACCGCGGCGCCGCCCGCCGCCTGCAAAACGGCAAGCCCGCCGGCCAGCATCAACCCCGCCGCGATCGGCGCCAACCCGTCCTCGATGGCGCTGTGCCAGCGCGAGCCGCGCCAGCGCCGCCACAGGCGTGAGACGGCAAAGATCAGCAACGACGACGGCAGATAAAGGGCGATGGTCGCGACGAGCGCCCCGGTCCAGCCGGCCACCCGCCACCCGATCAAGGTCGACAGCATCGTGCCCGGACCGGGTGCGGCGCGCGAGAGGGCAAACAGATCGGCGAAATCGCGGTGTGTGGTCCAATGGTGCACGGCGACCGATTGGTGCTCGATCTCGGCCAGCAGCGACGCCCCGCCGCCGATCGAGAACAGCGACAGCGGGCCGAACACCGCCGCCAACATCCACAGCGTTCGCCAATCGGGCATGTCAGGAGCCTCGTTGCGGCCGCTGCCCCAGCGCCCACCCGATGCTGATCGGCGCCAGGACCAAGACGACCGGCAGCATCGGCCAGCGCAGCACGCCGACCGCCACCACGGTCGTGATCGTGACCAGCAAGGGCGGGATCTGCGTGCGGCCGCGCGGCACCAGCGCCAGGCCGGTGGCGAGGGTAAGGCCGATCGCCGCCCCGGCGATCCCGTCGAGAACCGCATGTGCAACCGCGCTGCCGGCGATTCGCGCAAACCCCGCCGCCAGCCCGACGACGACGACAAACGGCCCCGACAACAGCCCGACTACCGCGACGATCGCCCCTCTTCCGCCGCGCAGCCTTTGCCCGGTCAGCACCGTCAGATTGACCCCCGACGAGCCCGGCAGCAATCGGCTCAGCCCGGCGGCGGCAAGATAGGTGCCATTGTCAAGCCAGCCGCGGCGTTGCACGACCGCACGATAGAGCCAGGCCGCCGTGCCGCCGCCAAAGCTCGTCAACCCCAGCCGGAAAAACGCCGCGAACAGCGCCGCCAGGCTGATCCGCGCCTTGGCCGTCGGCGGCCCTGCGCTGTCGGCCATCGCTGTCGTCGGCCTAAGGGAGCGGCGCGCCGGGGTCGACCCGGCATGACGTCGTCCGGGAGTGGCGGGCGATCAATTGACCTGCTGCCGAAGCTTGGCCAAGCGGTCGAGGATCGGGAAGAGCTGGTCGCGACCTTCCGGCGGCAGGCTGAAATTGGCGCGCACCGCGCCCAAATCGCGCAACCGCTTGAGCCGGTCGGCGTCTTCCGGGGCGCCGCCCATCGTCACCGGCAACTCCGCCGGATCGCGGCCGGCGTCGATCGCCATTTGCCGGAAACGCGGCATGTATTCTTCGGGATCGCCGCTCGACGCGTTCGGGTACCAGCCGTCGCCATAGCGCACCGCGCGCCGCGCCGCCCATGGAAAGGCGCCGCCGAGGATCACCGGCGGCCACGGCTTCTGCACCGGTTTCGGCCAGGTCATCATGCGCGTGACCTTGACGATCTCGCCGTCGTATTCGGCGGTCGATTTGGTCCAGATTTCCTTCATCGCCTCGATCTGTTCGCGCATCTTTTGCATGCGGGTGCCAAACGCGGTGCCGTGGCTTTCGATTTCCTCGCGGTTCCAGCCGCCGCCGATGCCAAACAGAAAACGCCCGCCCGAAACCTGGTCGATCGAGGCGACGAGCTTGGCGGTCTGGATCGTGTCGCGCTGGATCACGAGGCAAATCCCGGTCGCGAGTTTGAGCCGCTTGGTTACCGCCGCCGCCGCGGTCAGCGTCACGAACGGGTCCATCACGTCGTAATAGCGCTTGGGCAGTTCGCCGCCGCCGGGCGCAGGGGTGCGGCGCGGCACCGGGATATGCGAATGCTCGGCCGCCCACAGCGAATCAAAACCGCGCTCTTCAAGCGCCACCGCCAATTCGGCCGGGGTAATCGAATAATCGGTGAAGAAAATCGAGACGCCGAATTCCATGTCGGGGATCCTGATGGTTGGTTCGGCACGATGCTAAGGGTCGCCGCCGCGGCGGGCAAGCCGGCGAGCGAAAAAGCTGCGAGCGGGCGCGAAGCGATTGCCCAGCCGAAATCATCGCCCCCTTGCGCAAACCGGTCGCGGCGGCCAGGGTCCCCCGGCCGCTCGCCGCCGCTGCCGGATTTCGGGCGGGTGTCGGTTTCAGCGGCGGGTGGCGGCCTTGATTGATGCTGGCAGGAGGGGCGATGCTGCAATTGCGACCAAACTGCGAATGCTGCGACCGCGATCTGCCGCCCGACAGCCACGCGGCGATGATCTGCTCTTATGACTGGGTGTTCTGCCGGGCCTGCGCCGAGACGCTGTTCGCCGGCAAATGTCCCAATTGCGGCGGCGAATTGGTGCGCCGGCCGATCCGCCCGGCCGACCGCCTGGCGCACCATCCGGCGTCGCGCCGACGGGTGGAGCGGCCGCACCGGCCATGCGCCGGCCGGGTTGCGGCTTGAGCGTCAGCGGTCGCGCGCGCATCGCGGCGGCGGCGCCATGACCGGCGGTCACCCGCCCGACGCCGCCGCCCAAAGGATCACCCTCAGAGATATTTGGTCGGGCGGATCAAGGTGCGCCACATATGCGCGACCGGGCTGTTGTCAAAGCCCAGCCCTTCCTTCGGCTGCTTGAAGTTGCGGCCGATCACGTCGGTAAACTCCTCGAGCTCGACCACGACATTGGGGTCGAACGAGTAGATGTCGTGGACGGTGATCATGCGCGCCGTCATGTACCATTTATGGTTGCGGGCGCGGTTGTATTCCTCCTCGATGTAGGGATCGGGGCGATAATCGGCGCCAAAATTTTTCACATAGGATTCGGGGTAGGAATAGCCGACCGACTCGTCGGGATAAAAGCGCAGTGCCTGATGGGCGCGGATCGCCCACGACACCTCCTCATCGACATAAGGCTCGACCAGCTGGGCGCCCCAATAGCCATGGTCGGCGCGGATAAACCCGATCACGCCGATATCGTGCAGCAGACAGGCCAGCACGACCTTTTCGTCCATGCCGGCCCGGACCGCATGCCGCGCGCTCTGCAAGAGGTGGTTGGCGGGACCAAACCGGTATTTGAAAAAGTCGATCAGGGTCGGCTTTTCCGGCATCTTGGGCAGGCGCGGATCGTCGCCCATGACGAATTTCTTGCCCGGGTTGGCGGCCATCAGCGCGGCGCTGTTGGGCGTGCTCATATCGCCGTCAGCGAGCATAAACAGCCGCGATTTGACGTAGATCGCCTCGTTGAGGTCTTGCATCATCTTGCGTTCGAGCGCGTCGGCGCGTTCGGACAAGCTCATCGCATCGTTCATTGTCCATTCCTTCCTGCTAAGCGCTGACGCCAACCTAGCCGTTTTCCGCAAGAGCTGCCAGTGCAGCACGGGGTTGCCGAGCCTCGGGCCGGGCCGGCAACGCGGCCATGCGCACCGGAGCGCGCGCCGCCGGCGGTTCGATCCAGGCTGTTCCGCCAGCCGGCCTGTTCCGCCGGTTGGCCTGTTCCGCCAGCCGGCCTGTTCCGCCAGTCGGCCGGCCTTGGACATGCGCCGGGCGGGCTCGCTAAGATGGCCCGGGCAAGCACCGCCGCCGCTTTGAGAAAGGCCCCGCGATGACCCGTCACTTCGGCGTCCTGATCCCGTCGACCAACACCACCGTGGAAATTGAATGCCGCCTGTTGCCGATGCGCTATCAGGCGCATATCGGGCGGCTGATGACGAGCCGGCCAGGCCAGACCTTTTCGCCGCCGCGCGACGACGATCTCGACTATCAGGCGAAGCTGCTCGGCACCGCCAAGGTCGAATTCGTGATCCTGGCGCAAACCTCGGCCAGCCTGTTTGCCGAGGATTACGACGAAACCGTCGCCAAGCGGATCAGCGCAGCGGCGGGCGCCCCGGCCGCCACCTCGGCGCAGGCCGTGGGGCGCGCCGTGCGCGCGTTGGGGGCAAGACGCATCGGTCTTGTCTCGCCCTATTCCGAAGAGGTCAACCGCCGCGCCGCCGCCCTCTTTGCCCGCAAACACGGGATCGAAACCGTGGCGCTCGAAGGCTTTGGCGCCACCGATTCCTATGCCATCGGCCAGCTTGGGCACGAAAATGCGCGCGCGGCCTTCGCCCGCATCAATCGGCCCGAGATCGAGGCGTTTGTTGTTCCGGGCGGCAATTTCCCGACAATGGCGGCGATCGCCGAGTGGGAGCGGGAATTCGGCAAGCCGGTCGTAACCACCAACCAGGCCTCGTTCTGGGCGATGCTGAGATTGCTCGGCGAGGGGGACAAGGTGCCGGGTTACGGCCGGCTGCTCGCCGAAATGCCGGAAGGCTGAAACCGCGCCGGCGCCGCACGCGCCTTTGGCCAGGCGCTCGGATCGCCGGGCTCGCCGGCTCGGGCCGCTTGGATGGCGCGCCACACCCGTTCGGGGGTGGCCGGCATCTCGACGTGACGCACGCCGAGTTCGGCGAGGGCATCGACAATCGCGTTGACCACCGCGGCCAGGGCCGGCGTCGTCCCGCCCTCGCCGGCGGAGCGCACGCCGAGGCGGTTGGTCGGCGCCGGAACCTCGCTGAGCGCGGTCTTCAAATAGGGGAAAGTGCGGGCGCGCGGCATCGCGTAATCCATAAAGCTGGCCGCCAATGCCTGGCCGGTGCGCGGGTCGTAGCAGATCTCTTCGAGCAACGCCTGGCCGACACCCTGGGCAATGCCGCCATGGGTCTGTCCGTGCACGATCATCGGGTTGATCGCCCGGCCGACATCGTCAACCGCGGTGTAGCCGACAATCTCGACCTCGCCGGTCTCGGCATCGACCTCGACCTCGCAGACCTGCGCGCCGTAGGGGAAGCTCGCAACCGGGATCGTGCGATCGGCGACCGCGGCGAGCGGTCCGCGCAGCTCGGCCGGGAGATCGACGCGGTTTTCGGCGGCGGCGGCAACCTCGAACAGACCAACCTCGCGGTCGGTGCCGGCGACGCGAAAGCGACCCAGCGCAAACTCGATGTCGACCTCGCCGGTTTCGAGCAGAAAGCTCGCGATCTTGCGACCCTTTGCGATGATGTCGTCGGTCGCCTCGCCGATGATCGTGGCCGCCAGCTTCATCGAGCGCCCGGAATGCGAACCGCCGCCGGCCGCCACCCGGTCGGTGTCGTGGGCGACATAGACGACCCGGTCAAACGGCACCCCCAGCCACTCGCTGACGAGCTGGGCAAAGCTCGTTTCGTGGCCCTGACCCGAGGCCATCGTTCCCATCACCAGCTCGACCTCGCCCGTGGGCCGGACCGTGATCTCGCCGCGTTCGCGTGGGCGCCCGAGGTGATCTCGATATAATTGGCCAGCCCGATGCCGCGATATTTGCCGCGTCGCCGGGCTTCCGCGCGGCGCGCCGGAAACCCGTGCCAATCGGCGAGCGCGAGGACCTTCTCCATCGCCGCCGGGTAATCGCCGCTGTCATAGGTGATCCCGAGCGGGTTGGCATAGGGTTGGGCGGCGGCCGGGATCAGGTTGCGCCGGCGCAACTCGGCCGGGTCGAGAGCGAGCGCATCGGCGGCAAGGTCAACCAGCCGCTCGATCACAAAGATCGCCTCGGGCCGGCCGGCGCTGCGGTAAGGGGTTGTCGAGACGGTGTTGGTCACCGCGCCCCGCCCGCGGAAATAGGCGACCGGGATGCGATAGACGTTGGACATCAGGCCGAGGCCCTTTTGCAGCGGGCCAAAGGCAACGGCATGGCCGCCGAGATTGGCGAGATTGACGCCGCGCAGCGCCAGAAAGCGACCCTCGGCGTCGAGCGCCAATTCGGCGGTCACGGTCAGGTCGCGGCCCTGATAGTCGCTCAGAAACGATTCGGTGCGCCGGCAGGTCCATTTGACCGGACGCTCGAGACGGCGCGCCGCCCAGGCAAGCAGCGCATACTCCGGATAGAACAGGTTGCGGGTGCCGAAATTGCCGCCCATGTCGTGGCATACGACCCGCACCCGGTCGGCCGCCACGCCCAACACCTCGGCAAGGTCGAGCCTGACCTTGGCCACGCCGCGGCCGCTGCCGGTATAGAGCGTGTAGCCGCCGGTCGCCGGATCGTAATCGGCGACATTGGTGCGCGGCTCCATCGGTACGCCGGTGACCCGCTGCGCCCTTGTGTCGAGCCGTACGACATGCGCGGCGCAGGCAAAGGCGGCGGCGGTGGCGGCCTCGTCGCCGAGCTCGACATCGATGCAAAGATTGCCCGGCGCCTCGGCCCACAATTGCGGCGCCTGCGGCTCGAGGGCATCGACGGCGTGCACGACCGCTGGCAGCGGCTGGTAGTCGATCTCGACCAATTCGGCCGCATCCTCGGCCGCGGCGATGGTCTCGGCGACCACCATTGCGACCGGTTCGCCGACATAGCGGACCGTGTCGACCGGCAGAGGAAAATGCGGGGTCGCGATCGGCGCGATAGCGCAGATCCGCGGCCGCACATCGGGCGGGTTGGCCAGGCCGGGATTGTGCGGGATCGGCCCGAGCCGATCGGCGCGGGCGTCGGCCCCGGTCAGGACCGCCAATACCCCGGGGGCTCGCCGCGCCGCGGCGCCGTCGACGGCGCGCAGCCGGGCATGGGCATGCGGCGAACGCACAAACACGGCATGCGTCATCCGCGGCAGGACGATATCATCGCCAAACCGCCCGCCCCCGGTCAGCAGCCGAAAATCCTCCTTGCGCCGCACCGGTTGCCCGATGCCGGTCGCATTCGTGCTTGCCCGCATCGCTCCTCCGTCCTTGTCCGCGGCGCGGCGCCCGATTAGCCTCGGCCATCGACCACCCGATCGGGAGCCGCCCGGTGCCCGCTCCACATGATCCGACCCGGCGGATCCGGGTGCGGTTTGCCGAACCCGCCGACGCCGCTCTCGTGCTGCGGTTTATCCGCGAACTCGCCGCCTATGAAAAGGCGCCGGTCGCTGTAATTGCGACCGAGGACGATCTGCGCCGGCACGGGTTTGCGCCGGGGCGCGAATTCGAGGCGATCCTTGCTTTTGTCGACGGCGAACCGGCCGGGTTTGCGGTGTTTCATTCCCGGTTCTCGACCTGGCTCGGCCAGCCTTGTCTTTATCTGGAAGACCTCTATGTCGCCGCACCGATGCGCGGCTTGGGGGTCGGCCGGCGATTGTTGGCGCGGCTGGCGACAATCGCCCTCGAGCGCGGCTGGGGTCGCATCGACTTTCAGGTGCTCGACTGGAACCCGGCGCGCGACTTTTACCGCCGGCTGGGTATGAGCCATCTCGCCGAATGGCTGCGTTATGGCGCCGATATCGACGCGTTGCGCCGCCTCGCCCGGCACGATAGCGGGTAGTCGCGCCGCCCTTGGCCAGCCCGACTTGCAAAGGGCGGCACAACGCGCCGCCTCCCGCCATCCCGCAGCCGGGGCGGCCTCACCCCAGGCGCGACATCCCGCGGCGGGCCCTTGTCCGGCCGCGCCTTCCCGCCGCCCCGTACCTCGCCGCCGTCGCCGCCGGGTCAGGCCTCGTGAACGAGATAATCCATTGCGGCCGCGACACCGCCCTTGCCATGCGGCACGCCGGTCAATTCGAGCGCCATCTCGACCGCGGCGAGCGAGCCCAAAATCATCGGCTCGTTCAGATCGCCCAGATGGCCGATGCGGAACACCCGTCCCTGCAACGGTCCGAGCCCGCCGCCCAATGACACGTTGAATTTGCTGAGGCAGACCTCGCGCACCTTGTTCGCGTCGTAGCCTTCGGGGGTCAGCACCGCGGTGACCGAATCCGACTGCGCGCGCGGATCGACGGCAAAGGTCTCGGGCCCGTCATTCTGGCGCCACACCCGGACCGCCCGCCTTGTCGCCTCGGCAAGCCGGTGATGGCGGGCAAAGACGTTGTCGAGCCCCTCCTCCTCGAGCATGTGCAAGGCTTCCTGGAGCCCGTAGAAAAAATGGACCGGGATCGTCCCGTTCCACACCGCCTGGCTGGAACCCTCGACGAGCCGTCGCCAATCCCAATAGACGCGCGGCAATTTGGCGTCCGCCGCCGCCGCCAACGCCTTGGCGCTGACCCCGGTAAAGGCCATGCCGGTCGGCAGCATCAAGCCCTTTTGCGAGCCGGCGACAACGACGTCGACACCCCACTCGTCCATGCGAAAATCCATCGAGGCGAGCGACGAGATCACATCGACCAGAAACAGCGCCGGGTGGGCGGCGGCGTCGATCGCGCGGCGCAGTGCGGCGACATCATGCACGACCCCGGTCGAGGTTTCGTTGTGAACCACCAGCACGCCCTTGATCGCATGCTCGCGGTCGTCGCGCAGCCGGGTTTCGAGAGCGGCCGGATCGGCGGCGTTGCGCCAGTCATTGCCGAGGGTTTCGACCTCGAGACCGAACGCCTCGCAGCGCATGCCCCAGTTCAGCGAAAAATAGCCGGTCTCGACGACCAACACCTTGTCGCCCGGCGAGAACAGATTGACCAGGGCGGCTTCCCAGGCGCCATGCCCGGAGGCGGCGTAGCCGAGAATGGTCTGCCTGGTCTTGAAGATGCGTTTCAACCCGGCAAAGCATTCTTCGGCAATCGCCTTGAATTGCGCGCCCGTGAAATCGATCGTCCCGCGATCCATGGCACGCAGGACGCGGTCCGGGATGTTGGTTGGACCCGGGTTCTGGAAAAAATGGATGCCACGACTGACGGCCATCGACGCTCACTCCGGTGCGGTCTCGTTACCTGTCCCCGCCGCGGCGTGAGATAGCAGCATAATTGCATTTCCGGGAGAGTTCTTGAGACGGAAAAGGCAGGGTCGCCACCCTGCCTTTGCCGCTCACCTCCCAGCGTCCACGCTCCGCTCTGGTCGCGAAGCGGCGCTGTGATCCTCCCTAAACTCGGGCCGGCGCGCGCTACTGCGCGTCGGATGCGGGGAGTATAACCCCGGCTGCGACCGATCGTCACCCTGAAACTTTAACGACTTTGAAGATTTGCATTGCGCCCCGTCGGACCCCGTGCGGCGATCGCCGCTCACTCGCGCAAATGGCGCAGATGGCGCCAGACATACCAGCCAAGCCCGACGACGATCAGCACCGCGATCACGCCGTCAAAGCGCGCAAAGATCGCGTGCAGGCGCGGGTCGCTATCCCAGCGCTGACCGAGCTTGAACCCGGCAAAGGCCAGCCCGAAGCACCACGGCCACGAGCCGATAAAGGTGTAAATCTGGAATTTGAGCTGCGGCAAGCGCGCCACCCCGGCGGGGAACGCGATAAAGGTGCGGACCACCGGCAACAGCCTGCCGACCAGCACGGCGGCGCCGCCATAGCGCGCAAAAAAACGATCGGCGGCGGCGAGGTCGCGCCGGCTGATCAGCAGGTATCGCCCCCAGCCTTCGATCAGCGGCCTGCCGCCGTAGCGGCCGACAAAATAGGCGATGGTCGAGCCGAGATTGCACCCCAACGCCCCGGCCGTCGCGACCAGCACCAGATCGAAGCGCCCGGTCGAGGCGAGATAGCCGGAAAACGGCATGATGATTTCGGAGGGCAGCGGGATGCAGGCGGATTCGATCGCCATCAGCGCGATGACGCCGAGATAGCCGCCGGCGGCGATCGTCGCCACAATGAACCCCGCCACCGCCGCCGAAAGGTTGTGCGGCATGGTTCGTGCCCGCTCAGCAGCCGCAACGGCGAGAGGGCGCGGCGGCGCCCGCGATCGGTCCCGTCACCGGCAACCGCCGCTGCTGTTCGCGTCGGTGTTAACGCGCCGCGATCGGCGCCCGCCCCTCCTCGCGCCGCACTT
>JAJPIH010000441.1 GCA_021324875.1 Alphaproteobacteria bacterium | reverse complement strand
GCCACCGATCCGGCGGCGTTGCCGCCATTGCGCGAGCTGATCGCCCGCCACGGCATCGCGGCGCGGCGGCGGCTCGGCCAGAATTTTCTGTTCGATCTCAACCTGACCCGGCGCATCGCCCGCGCCGCCGCGCCGCTGCAAGACCGGCATGTGATCGAGATCGGCGCCGGCCACGGCGGCCTGACGCGGGCGCTGTTGGCCGAAGGTGCGGGCCATGTTGTCGCGGTCGAGCGCGACCCGCGCTGCCTGGGCGCACTCGCCGAACTGGCCGCGGTTTATCCCGGCCGGCTCGAAATTGTCGCCGGCGACGCGCTGGCTCTTGACCCGGTCGCCCTGGCCCCGGCGCCGCGCAAGATCGTCGCCAACCTGCCCTACAATATCGCCACGGCGCTGCTGCTCGCCTGGCTCGACCAGATCACCGCGTTTGATGCGCTGATCCTGATGTTCCAACGCGAGGTCACGCTGCGCCTTGTCGCGGCCCCGCACAGCAAGTCTTATGGCCGGCTGTCGGTTCTGACCCAATGGCTGGCCGAGCCGCGCATCCTGTTTGACGTGCCGGCGTCCGCCTTTGTGCCGCCACCAAAGGTGACTTCAAGCGTCGTGGCGCTCGTGCCGCGGCCCGCGCCGTTGGCGCCCGCCGCAAAACCGGTGCTCGAGCGCGTCCTTGCCGCCGCTTTCGGGCAGCGCCGCAAGATGCTGCGCTCAAGCCTTGCCGGTCTCGGCGTGTCAAGCGAAGCGCTGCTGGCTTCGGCCGGCGTTGCCGCCACCGCCCGCGCCGAGGAACTCGGCATCGCCGAATTTTGTGCACTCGCCCGCGCCGCGGAGCTGGCAAACGCGGGCGGCACGACCGCACCTCGGCCTCGACCGCGCTGTTGAGGAGAGAGGGCTCGCCGTCACCCCGATGACCGCGACACGCTTCGGTTTGGCGCCCGGCCCGAGAGCACCGACCCCGATCCGCGGCGCGCTTGGCATGGCGCCGCGCCCCGACACACTGGGACCGCCGGTGCCGCTGCTCAGTGCCAAGGCGGCACGCGATTGGCCGCCAAAGATCGGAGCGCCGAAAAACCTCGTGTTCTCAGGCGGCAGAGCGATGTAATGTTCAATTGTCGAGTCATCGAATGCTTTCATTGGGCTTAATGTCTGGTGAGATATTTAACAATCGATCCGAGAATAGCGTAAAAAAACCGTAACATCCGCGCTTTATTAATGTGCCTGCAGCACACAATAATGGAGCGGGAGATGTCTCGATTTTGGCCTCAGGCGGCGTTCGGCGCCGGCCTGCTGATGGCCGCGGCCGCCCTGCCGGCCGCGTCCGGCCATGGTGAAGATTTCGAGGGCGGCATCAAGCATGTCTTGTTGATCAGCATCGACGGCATGCACGCGGTCGATTTCGCCAATTGCGCACATGGGATCGGCGGCGTCAATAACGGTCAGCCTTATTGCCCGAACCTGGCGGCGCTCGGCCAAACCGGCGTCAATTATCTGGCGACCTCGACTTCGATGCCGTCGGATTCGTTTCCGGGGCTGATGGCGCTGGTTACCGGCGGCTCGCCGCGCACCGTCGGCGCATTTTACGACGTCGCCTATGACCGCGTCTTGGCGCCCCCCGCGCAGACGACCGGCAACGGCGTGGCGGCCGGCAGCTGTGCGCCCGGCGTGGCCAACGGCTCGACAACGGAATTCGACGAAGGGATCGACATCAACCAAAGCCTGTTGAACGGCGGCGCGCCCGCCGGCGCCGATGGCGGCATTGCCTCGATCGATCCGACCAAGCTCGACCGCGATCCGTTCCATGGCTGCGCCCCGGTCTATCCGTGGAATTTTGTGCGCACCAACACGATTTTTGGCGTGGTTCATGCGGCCGGCGGCTATACCGCCTGGTCGGACAAGCATCCCTCCTATTCGGCGGTCGCCGGTCCCGGCAATGGCGGCAACCTCGACGACTATTATTCGCCCGAGATCAACTCGGTCCCGGTCCCGCTGGCGTCGGTGCCGGGCTGCAGCCCGCTCCCCGACCAGACCGCGGCGACACCGTCAAATTCATGGACCGACAGCTTTCAGAACATCCAGTGCTATGACAGCCTCAAAGTGCAGGCGATCCTGAACGAGATCGCCGGCCGCGATCACAGCGGCAAGCGGCGCCGGCCGGTGCCGACCGTGTTCGGCATGAATTTCCAGGTTGTCAGCGTCGGCCAGAAACTGATCGAAAAATCGCTCGGGGTGAAGGGCGGCTATCTCGACAATCAGGGGACGCCGAGCCCGGCCCTCTTGGGCGAGATCGAATTCGCCGACAGCGCGATCGGCAAGATGGTCACTGAATTGCGTCGCCGCGGCCTCCTCGCTTCGACCCTGATCGTGATCTCCGCCAAACACGGCCAGAGCCCGGTCGATTCGGCGCGGTATCTGGGGATTTCGACGGTCCCGGGCGACTCGGTCACGACCTCGCCGGCGACGATCCTGGACAGCCTGCTGCCGCTGTCTGAGCGCCCGTCCAACAGCCCGCCGGGGATCGGTCCGACCGAGGACGACATCTCGCTGATCTGGCTGGCCAATTCGGCCGACACCGGGACCGCGGTGGGAATGCTCGAAAGCCAGTCGCCGGCGACCGCCAACATCGCCGGCATCGGGGCGATCCTTTCCGGGCCGACGCTGTTGCCGATGTTCAACCCGCCCGGTCTGCCGCCGGTCGGCGACCCGCGCACCCCGGATATCATCGTCACTCCGAATGTCGGGGTCACCTACTCCGGCAGCGGCAAGAAGCTGGCCGAGCATGGCGGCTTTTCGCATGACGACACGAATGTGATCATGCTCGTCTCGAACCCGGCCTTTGCCGCCGCGACGATAACCAGCCCGGTCGAAACCGCGCAGGTGGCGCCCACGATCCTGGCGGCGCTTGGTCTTGATCCGGACAAGCTCGATGCGGTGCGCGCCGAAGGCACCCAGGTGCTGCCCGGTCTCGGCCTCGGCCGACGCTCACGCGACTGAGCCGGGCCGGGTTCTGGACCGGACCCGAAGCTGCGCCGCCGTCGATTGCACGGCGCCGTTCGGCGCCGGTGGCGGCGGCGAGCCCGGGCTGCGCGTTGACCGGCAGCGCGCGATCCGAGAGGATCGGACGATGAAACGCGAGATCATCACCGTCGCCGGCTCGCCGGGTTCGGGTAAATCCTCGACCGCCAAGGCGCTCGCGGCCGCGCTCGGGTTCCGCCATTTTTCGTCGGGGGACCGGTTTCGCCAGCTCGCGGCCGAGCGCGGCCTGTCGATCGAGGCGATGAACATCTCGGCCGAGATGCAGCGCGACATCGACCTCGAAGTCGATGCGCAGCTCAAGGAAATGTACCGGCGTGACGACCGGCTGGTGATCGATTCGCGCATGGCCTGGCTGTGGATGCCGCAGTCGTTGAAAGTGTTTCTGGTGCTCGACCCCGACACCGCGGCCGAGCGCATCTTTGCCAGTCTGCAGAGCGAAGGGCGGCAAAGCGAGGAGGCGGCATCGGTCGAGGAGGTGCGGCGCAGCATCAAGGCCCGGCATGACAGCGAGCAGCGCCGCTATCGCGCGCTCTATCAGGTAAACCTGACCGATCCGTTGAATTTCGACCTGGTTGTCAACACCAAGAACAACAGCCTCGAAACCGTGACCGCGATGCTGCTCGCCGCCTATCGGGCGTGGCGGGAGGACAGCAGCCCCGGGTGAAGGCGGGGTATGGGTCGGCCGCGCCTCGCGTCGCGCGCGGCGCCGGGCGAAGCGCCGGCAAAGACCGGCTACTCGACGTTCTGCACCTGCTCGCGAAACTGCTCGATCACCGCCTTCAGCGCCAGCCCGACCCGGGTGAGTTCGATCGCGGCCGATTTCGAACACAAGGTGTTGGCTTCGCGGTTCAATTCCTGGCACAGGAAATCGAGCCGCCGCCCGACCGCTTCGCCTGATTCGATCAGCTCGCCGGCCTGCTCGATATGGGCGCGCAACCGCTCGATCTCCTCGCGAATGTCGCTGCGGGCGACGAGCAGCGCGATCTCCTGGGCGAGCCGCTCTTCGGGCACCGGCGGGGCGCCGGCGCCGATCAACCCGTCGAGCGCGGTGACCAGTCGCTCGCGCAGCGCGGCCGGCTGCGCTGCGGCGCAATCGGCGGCCTGCGCGGTCAGCGCCGCCATCTCATCGAGCTGGGTGCGCAACAAACGGCCAAGCCGCGCCCCCTCATCGGTCCGCGCCGTCGCGATCGCGGCAAGCGCCTCTTCCCAGCTGCTCATCACCGCGGCTTGGCGCGCCTCGATCACCGTCTCGTCTTCGCTATCGACCGTCTCGACGACCCCGCGCAGCGCCAGCAACCCATCGAGGCGCGGCGGCGCGGCTTCGACCTCGGCGGCGAGTTCGCCGAGCAGCGCCACAAGCCGCGCCAGGGTGTCGCGGTTGATGCGCAGCTCCGGCGGCGCGGCGTGAACGATGCTGAGATTGGCGGTGAAATTGCCGCGCCGAAACCGCTCGGCGAGCGAGGCGCGCAATCGCGGCTCGAGCGCGTCAAAGCCCGGCGGGAGCCGCAGGCGCAAATCGAGGCTGCGCCCGTTGACGCTCTTGATCTCCCAACTCCACGACACGCCATAGGCCTCGCCCGCGGTTCGCGCGAAGCCGGTCATGCTTGCGACAGCCACGCCATCTCCTTTGCGCCGACAAGCTGCGGGCGTTAACGCGTTGGCCGACGGCATGTCAACCATGCGCGGCGCCGGTGCAGGTCAATGCCCGGCGGAAACCGGATCGGGTTTCGCGATCGCGCCCTTGCGATACTGGGCGACGTTGTGATCGTGCTCGGTCAGGGTTTTGGCAAAGACGTGTCCGCCGTTGCCGTCGGCGACAAAATAGAGCTCGTCGGTCTGCGCCGGCCACGCCGCCGCGCGTAGCGAGGCGAGCCCCGGATTGTCGATCGGCGTCGGCGGCAGTCCCTTTTCGAGATAGGTGTTATAAGGTGAGGGGCTGGCCAAGTCGGCATGGGTCAGCGACCGGTCGGGCTTTTTGTCGCCGGCGAGGGTCAATGCATAGATCACCGTGGGGTCGGAACCGAGCGGCATACCCAAGCGCAGCCGGTTGATAAAGACCCCGGCGATGCGCGCGCGCTCGGCGGGCCGCGCGGTTTCTTTTTCGATGATCGAGGCGAGGATCAGCAGCTGCTCGGGATTGGCAAGCGGCAGGCCGGGCTCGCGCCGCGCCCAAGCCGCAGCCAGCGCCCGGGTCATTTCCTGCTGCATCCGCGCAACGAGCGCATGACGCGGCTCGCCATAAGTGTAGATGTAGGTGTCGGGCATCAGGCTGCCCTCGGGCGGCAGCGCGCCGAGCCGCCCGCTTAGCGCCGGCGCGGCGCGGATCAAGGCGGCAATCTGGGCGTTGGTCAGCCCCTCGGGGATCGTCAGCTTGTGCTTGACGGTCTCGCCGGCGGCGATCATCGCAGCCGCCGCGAGCGGGCTGATGCCGGCGGGAAAGCGGTATTCACCGGCCTCGAGCGCCGCCGCCTTGCCCGACAGCGCGGCCCCGATGTCAAAGGCCAGCCGCCACCGCACCACGCCTTCCTTGGCCAACAGCCGGGCGATCTCGTCGAGACCGCTATGCGGCGGGATGACCGCGACATGCGCCTGGCTCAGCGGACCCGCGCCGGTGACCTCGCGGTAGACCCACCACGCAAGGCCGCCGCCGACGGCAAGGATCGCCGCTACCGCGATCAACGCCGAGCCGAGCAAACGCAGCGCCGACTTCACGGGCTAGGCCAGCATAAACCGCGGCGGCGCGGCCGCTCAGGGCGGACCGGCAAAGATCAACGAGGCGTTGGTGCCGCCAAAGCCGAACGAATTGGTCAGCGCGTATCTGACCCGACGGCGCTTGGCTTCCTTTGGCACCAGATCGATGTCGCAGGAAGGCGACGGATTGTCGAGGTTCAAAGTCGGGGGAACCGCCCCGTCGCGGATCGCGAGGATCGAAAAGATCGCTTCGACGCTGCCCGCCGCGCCAAGCAAATGCCCGATCGCCGATTTGGTCGACGACATCGACAATTGGTAAGCGTGGCTGCCAAACAGGCGTTTGACGGCGCCGAGTTCGATTTCGTCGCCGAGCGGGGTCGAGGTGCCGTGGGCATTGATGTAGTCGATCGCCTCGGGCGGGAGCTGCGCGCGGCGCAGCGCGTTGCGCATCGAGCGATAGGCGCCGTTGCCGTCCTCGGCCGGGGCGGTCAGGTGGTAGGCGTCGCCGGACATGCCATAGCCGACCACCTCGGCGTAGATTTTGGCGCCGCGTTGGCGGGCGTGTTCGAGCTCTTCGAGGACCAGGATCCCCGCGCCTTCGCCCATCACAAAGCCGTCGCGCGCCTGATCCCACGGCCGCGAGGCGCGCGGCGGATCGTCGTTGAACGCGGTCGACAGCGCGCGCGCCGCCGCAAACCCGGCCAGCCCGAGCCGGCAGATCGCCGCTTCAGTGCCGCCGCAGACCATGACATCGGCGTCGTCGAGCATGATCATGCGCGCTGCGTCGCCGATCGCATGGGCGACGCTCGAACAGGCCGTCACCACCGCATGGTTGGGACCGCTGAAGCCATAGCGGATCGAGACATGACCGGAGGCGAGATTGATCAGGTTGGCCGGAATAAAAAACGGGGTCAGCCGGCGCGTCCCGCGCTCATGCAACGTCAGCGCCCCTTCGGTGATCCCCGACAAGCCGCCGATGCCCGACCCGATCAGCACCCCGGTGCGCTCGCGCAACTCCTGCTCTTCCGGCGTCCAGCCCGCGTCTTCGACGGCTTGCGCGGCGGCGGCCAGCGCGAACACGATAAAGCCGTCCATCTTGCGCTGGTCTTTGGGCGGCACCCAATCATCGGCGTTGAACAATCCCGAGGCGGTGTCGCCGCGCGGCACCTGCGCGGCAATCCGCGCCGGCAGGTCGGAAACGTCGAACTATTGAATGGCGCTGACCCCGGAGGTCCCGGCGAGCAGGCGCTCCCAATTGCGCTCCAGGCCGATGCCGAGAGGCGTCACCAGCCCCATGCCGGTTACGACCACGCGCCGCATCGCTGCTTCACCTACAGCCACAGCCGACCGGAGCGCGCATTCGCCCGCTGCGGAGATCGCATGCCGGCACGGCGTGAGGCCGGCTCAGCTATGCGACTCGATAAAACTGACGGCATCCTTGACGGTCACGATTTTCTCGGCGGCGTCATCCGGGATCTCGCAGCCGAATTCTTCTTCGAAGGCCATCACCAGTTCGACGGTGTCGAGACTGTCGGCGCCGAGATCGTCGATAAAGCTGGCGTTCTCGGTCACTTTCGACTCGTCGACGCCCAAATGCTCAACGACGATCTTCTTCACCCTGTCGGCGACATCGCTCATCCCTAGTTCCCCTCAGAGGCTCGCATGAAATCGGGTTCCGGTGTGCAAATGCGGGCGCCATCCGCCGTCATAGTGTCGTCGTTGGGGGCCGCGTCAAGGCGTCAGACACGTAGCACGGATTTGCCCGGGCTGCCAATTCGGCGCCGTCGGCTCCGCGCGCGGGGCCTATAGCATGGCCATACCGCCGTTGACGTGCAAGGTCTGGCCGGTCACATAGGCCGCCTCGGCGCTCGCCAGATAGGCGACAGCCGCCGCAATCTCGGCGGCGGCGCCAAAGCGGCCGGCCGGAATCGCCGCCGCCAGCCTGTCGCGCTGGGCGTCGGAGAGGGCGGCGGTCATCGCCGTCTCGACAAAACCCGGCGCCACGCAGTTGACGGTCACCCCGCGGCCGGCGACCTCGGCGGCGATCGATTTCGACATGCCGACCAGCGCCGCCTTGGCAGCGGCGTAATTCGCCTGCCCGGCATTGCCGGTGAACGCCACGATCGAGGTGATGGCGATGACCCGGCCATGCCGCCGCCGCACCATGCCGCGCAATGCGGCGCGGGTCAGGCGAAACGCGGCCGTCAGATCGATATCAAGAACCTTCTGCCAATCTTCGTCCTTGATCCGCAGGGCCAAGGCGTCGCGCACCACCCCGGCGTTGTTGACGAGGATATCGATCCGCCCCATCGCCGCCTCGGCCGCCGCGACAAGCCCGTCGGCGGCCTCAGGCAGGGCAAGGTCGGCGGTCGCGACATGCGCGTGCGCCCCCAATTCCTCGGCGAGGGCGATGAGCGCCGGCCGCCGCGTTCCGGACAACGTCACCTCGGCCCCCTGCGCATGCAAGGTGCGGGCGATCGCCGCGCCGATCCCGCCCGACGCGCCGGTGACCAGCGCCTTCTGCCCGTTCAGCTCAAACACGGCCAACCTCGCTCCGGCCGTGCGCGGCCGCCGCTGGTCGGGCGCCGCCGCGCGCGGCGCTGTTGACGAAGGCTGGCGAGCCGGTTCATCGCAGCCGGGCGCTCAGTTCGCCTCGATCTGCGCGGCGACCTCGGCGGCCGTGCCGAGCGAGCGCGCGGCCAGCGCCGGGACAATCCGCTTGGCCAGGCCCGCCAGAACCCGGCCGGCGCCAATCTCGACAATCTCCTCGACGCCGGCCGCGGCGAGAAACAGCATGCTCTCCCGCCAGCGCACCATCGCGGTGACTTGCTCGACCAGCAGGCGCGCGATCTCGTCCGGGTCGTTGACCGGGCGGGCGGTGACATTGGCGACCAGCGGCACCAGCGGCCGGCGCAACGCCACCGCCGCCAGCGCCTCCTCCATCACGGCGGCGGCCGGCGCCAGCAGCGGCGAGTGGAACGGGGCGCTGACCGGCAGCATCACCGCCCGGCGCGCGCCATGGTCGCGGGCAATCGCGATCGCCCGCTCGACCGCGTTCTTGTGGCCGCTGACCACCGCCTGTCCGGCGCCGTTGTCATTGGCGACCGCGCAGACCTCGTCGTGATCGATCCCGGGGCGGGTCGCTTCGGCGGCGACGATGCGGGCCGCATCGGCATCGAGCCCGATCAACGCCGCCATCGCGCCGGCACCGACCGGGACGGCACGCTGCATGGCCCGCCCGCGGACGCGCAGCAGCCGCGCCGCATCCGCGATGCTGAGCCCGCCCGCCGCCGCCAGTGCCGAATATTCGCCGAGCGAGTGTCCCGCCACAAACGCGACGTCGCTGCCGAGGTCGAGGCCGGCTTCGGCTTCGAGCACCCTGACCACCGCCAGGCTCGCCGCCATCAGCGCCGGCTGGGCGTTCTCGGTCAGGATCAGCTCGTGTTCCGGACCCTCGAACATCAGCCGCGACAGCGACTGGTCGAGCGCCTCGTCGACCTCGTCGAAGAGCCGGCGGGCGGCGGGAAACGCCAGCGCCAGGTCGCGGCCCATGCCGACCGCCTGCGATCCCTGGCCCGGAAACACGAATGCGCGAACCATGCCAATCATTCCCCCCAAAGGCCGAGGCCGCCCTTGTCCCCCGCCGCGGCGGCGCCATCTTGTCCCGCCAAGGGCGCGCTGTATAGTACGTCCTGCCCTTGCCGGCTAGCGCCGGCTCCGCCCGGGCGGCGATGCCGCCGCCGGGCCCGTCGATCCGAAAGGGATTGCACGCTTATGCCTCTCTACGAAAACGTGTTTATCGCGCGACAGGACATTTCCGGAGCGCAGGTCGATGCGCTCGCCGACAGCTTTGCCCAGCTGATTGCCGATCACGGCGGCGAGGTCAAGAAGCGGGAATATTGGGGCTTGCGCAACCTCGCCTACCGGATGCGCAAGAATCGCAAGGGCCATTACGTGCTGATGAACCTCGATGCGCCGCCGGTCGCGATTGCCGAACTCG
>JAJPIH010000155.1 GCA_021324875.1 Alphaproteobacteria bacterium | reverse complement strand
GCCGGCCACCGCCCAGGCGCCGCTTGCGGCCGATGGCGCGCCGGCCGCCGACGGCAGCACCGCCGAGCGCAACGCCCTCACGCCCGGCAGCCCGACCGGAGCCGGGGCGGTCGCGCCGACCCGCGCTGCTCCCGGCAGCGGCACCGGCGGACTTTACTGAGGATCAAGCCTCCCGCCTTCGTGCCGGGCGGTCCCTCACCCCGCGCAAAATTCCCGCCAGCCGTGAGCTGGGTCACATAGGCGGGCGCCCTTCCCGACTATCTTGTTAACCATATCTCCGGCCGATGGCTTCCTGTCTTCGGCCGGTCTTGAAAGGGAAGCGCCATGCCCGAAGAGACCAGGCCCGAGGCGGTGCAGGTCCCGCCCGAACGGCAACATTTTCGTTCCCTGCTGCTCGCCAATCCCAATTATTTTGGCAACGTCAAACAGAGCCCGTTCAAACCGGTCGTCGAAATCGCCGGCAATACGAGCTACGAGCAACTGGGCTGCATCGGCTTCTCGCCGCCGGCCAACCAGCTCAACGCGATCGTCTACATCAAGCTGCCCTACGGTTTTGGCGGCGGCCTGTGCACCAACGGATCACAGGAATATGTCCGGTTTTATGCCTCCTATGACGGCGGCAAGAGCTGGAGCGATCTCGGGCTGACGAGTTTTACCGCGTTCGATATTCCCGAGCCGGAACAGCCTTTTGTGCGGCTCGAATACGCGCTCTCGCTGCCCTTCGCCCCGCAGCGGCGGCTCTGTTTCATCGACAATTTGGTCCTGGTGCGCGGCATCTTATCGTGGAACGTGCCTCCGCCGCCCAACACTCCCGATTTTGTTCCGGTCTGGGGCAATCACCACGACACCGTAGTCGAGGTTGCGCCGTTGCGCCTGATCATCCTCGAACAGGCGCTGGCTGAGGCCGGCATTGCGCCGACCGCGCAGCTTTCCCAGGCGCTCGATTTGACGCAGCCCGTCCAGGCGGCGCCGGCCCGCGAACTGACCGTTCCTGAATTGCAACAGCTTTACCGCGGGCGCAACATTCCGCCGCATCGCTTTGCGCTCGGCGCCTTGCACCGGGCTCTGACCGCAACCCCGGATCCGCGCCTTCTGGCCGATAATTTCTCGGGGCCGGCACAAATATTCGGAACCGAGATCGATGTCGGCGAAGCGGCCGCGGCCATCGCCAACCCCGCCGGCAATACCAGCTACGAGCAGCTCGAATGCGTCGGCTTCAACGAGAACAGTTGGAGCTTGGAAGGGGTGATCCGGATTAAGCGGCCAAACGGATATTCGGGTGGCCCCTGCAGCGCCGGCAGCACGGAATATGTGACTTTCTGGGCCGATCTCGACGGCAGCGGCAGTTTCGCGAGCTGTCTGGGCACCGCCTCGGTCACGGTCTACGACATTGCCGACATACCGCGCTCCGGGCTCGAATTTGCGGTTTCGCTGCCGACCACGCTGTTCGCGTATCGCCAGCCCTGCACCGCCGGACCCAAGCTGATCCCGATCCGGGCCATCCTCTCCTGGCAAATTCCCCCGCCCTGCGCCGATCCCAACTACGTGCCGGTTTGGGGCAACCGCGAGCAGACGCTGATCTGCCTGCCCCCGGGACCGGCGATCGAGCCGGGCCAGCAGAGCGCCTTTTTTGACACGGTCGGCTCAATGTCGGTCACCAAGATCGACCCGTTCAGCGGCCTGGCCAACGGCACCTCGACGGTCGGCTTTACCGCGGTGCAGAGCCCGTTCGGCGGCGAGGTAACAATCACCGGCTATCTCTATCCGGCCGCGAATCTCAGCGCCGGAGCCGCCCCGTTCAAGTATCGCATCTCGGTCAGCGACGATGGCGGCGCCACCTGGGTCGGGCTGAACGACACCTTTACCGTTTCGCGCCAGTTGATCCCGTGGGGCGGGGTGCCGACCGCCTTGCCCGATGTTACGCAGAGCGTCGACCTGTCGGGCGTCACCGCCGGCTATTATGCCTATCAGGCCGACTGGACGACCGGCCCGGGCGATGCGCTGATCGTCGTCTCGGGCAATGTGCTGGCGAAATGGCAGACGGCGGGCAAGCCCAACGGTCTGTGGCAGATCAAGATGGACGTTTACGATCCGTCGACCGCGACATTCTTCCCCGCGGTCAACACCGCGACCATCTTGCTCGACAATGTCGCGCCGTCGCCATCGATCACGATCACCTCGGGCGGCGGATCGTGCGGCGATTTTTATGTCGGCGACGAGATCAGCGGCAATTATGCGGTCAGCGATCTGCATTTCTACGAGCTGTCGCTGGAGTTGCTGCCCGGCGGCGGCGGCAACTTTACCGCCCCTGTGCCATTGCCGCGCTTCTGGACCGATCCCGGCGCGTCGACGCTGGGCGATAGCGGGACCTGGACCCTCGACACGACCGGTCTGCCGCCCTGCGGTTATGTCGTCGTGCTGAACGCCTGGGACCGCACCATCGTCAACAGCGGCGCCATCGGCAACTACAACGACGCCTCGGTCGGCTTCTGCCTCAAAGCCAAGCCATGAGCACAACCCTTGTCGGGAGCATCGGCGCGTCCCTATGTTGAGGCGACGAAATCGACCACAGGTGAGCAATGCGCGCCGAAATCGAAGCGGTCGCCGGCGACATCCGCAAGTCGCTGGCGCTGCTGAGGAGGCATCTTTGACTGGGACGAAGCCAACCGCCGTCTCGCCGAACTGAACAGCGAGGCGGAAAACCCCAAGCTGTGGGACGATCCCGCCGCCGCGCAACGGCTGCTGCGCGAGCGCACCCGCCTCGACCAGGCGATCTCGGGCTACCGCCGCATCGAGCGCGAGGTCGACGAGACGCTCGAGTTGATCGAATTGGGCGAAGCCGAGGGCGACGAAACCATCGTCGCCGAGGCCCAGGCGGCGCTCCACAAATTGCGGGCCGAAGCGCAGCGGCGCGAACTCGAAAGCCTGTTGTCGGGCGAGGCCGACGGCAACGATTGCTATCTCGAAGTCCATGCCGGCGCCGGCGGCACCGAGGCCCAGGACTGGGCCGAGATGCTGCTGCGCATGTATGTGCGCTGGGCCGAGGCCCACGGCTACAAGGTCGAATGGCTCGAGGAAAGCGGCGGCGAGGAAGCCGGCATCAAATCGGCGACCATCCGCGTCAACGGTCCCGACGCCTATGGCTGGCTCAAGACCGAAAGCGGGGTGCATCGGCTGGTGCGAATTTCGCCGTTCGACTCCAATGACCGGCGCCACACCAGTTTCGCCTCGGTCTGGGTCTATCCGGTGGTCGACGACAAGATCGAGGTAGAGATCAACGACAAGGATTTGCGCATCGACACCTATCGCTCGTCGGGGGCGGGCGGCCAGCACGTCAACAAGACCGACAGCGCGGTGCGCATCACCCATTTGCCGAGCGGCATTGTCGTGCAGTGCCAGAGCGAGCGCTCGCAGCACCAGAACCGGGCGCGCGCCTTTGCGATGCTGCGCGCGCGGCTCTACGAGGCGGAATTGGAGCGGCGCGAGGCGGCGGCCGACGCGATCAACGCCGCCAAGACCGATATCGGCTGGGGCCACCAGATCCGCTCCTACGTGCTGCAGCCCTACCAGATGGTCAAGGATTTGCGCACCGGGGTCGAGACCGCCAACACCGGTGCGGTGCTCGACGGCGACATCGACCGCTTTCTCGCCGCCGCATTGGCGGCGCGCATCGCCGGCACCGACGCGATCGCCAAGGCCTGATTGCGCCGGTCGCGGCGGGTCAGTCCCGGCGACACGTCCGGGCGCCGGCAATCGCCGGGGCACAGCCCGGGCGGGGGACAGCGTCATCGCCGGTGCCGCCCGCGATCGCCGCCGCCGGCGCGCACCCCTGACCCGCAGCGGCGGCCGCGCCGCGGCCCGGATAACTCTTTCCCGTTCGCGCCATAAATGCGTAATCTCAGCACCGCAGACCTCTAGCAACCGGGCCCGGCGGCGTTTCGCATCGGTCGGGATCCGCCCAACGCATGGGAGTGAAACATGGCTGAGATCGACGGCGCTACGCTGATCGCCAGAAGCCTCAAGCAGCAGGGCATCAACCATCTGTTCGGGGTGGTCGGGTTCCCGGTCGGCCCGATCGCCGCGGCCGCACAGAAAGAGGGTGTTGCCTATATCGGCATGCGCAACGAACAGGCCGCGTCTTATGCGGCGCGCGCCTACGGCTATCTGACCGGGCGGCCCGGCGCCTGCATCGTCGTGACCGGTCCCGGGGTCGTGCACGGGCTCGCCGGCCTTGCCGATGCGCAGCAGAATTGCTGGCCGATGATTTTGATCGGCGGCGCCTCGGAGACCTATCGCGGCGGCATGGGCGCCTTCCAGGAAGAGCGCCAGGTGGTGATCGCCTCGCCATTCTGTAAATTCGCGCACGGCATCGAGTCGGTGCGCCGCATTCCCTATTATGTCGAGATGGCGACAAGGCACGCGATCTATGGCCGGCCGGGGGCCTGCTATCTCGACATGCAGGACGACATCATCACCGGCAAATGCGACGAAAAGGACGTCGTGCAGGTGCAGAAGGCACCCGATCCGCCGCGCATGATCGCCCCGCAAGAGAATGTCGAACAGGCCCTGAGCCTGCTTGAGCGCGCCGAGCGGCCCTTGGTGCTGGTCGGCAAGGGGATGGCCTGGGCCGACGCCGAGAGCGAGGTGCGCTCGTTCATCGAAAAGACGCAACTGCCTTTCCTGCGCTCGCCGATGGGCAAGGGGATCATGCCCGACGACCACCCGCTGTCGGTCGCCGCGGCGCGCACCTTGGCCCTGCAGAACGCCGATGTCGTGTTCCTGATGGGCGCGCGCTTCAATTGGATTTTCCATTTCGGCCAGCCGCCGCGCTATGCGCCCGACGTCAAGGTCATCCAGCTCGACATCGCGGCCGAAGAGATCGGCCACAACAAGGCGACCGAAGTGGCGCTGGTCGGCGACGGCAAGGCGATCATGCAGCAGATGAACGCGGCACTCGCCGGCCGCCAGTGGTTCCATCCGAAGGAATCGCCGTGGCGGCAGATGATCGCCAAAAAGGCGGCCGAGAACGCCGCCCAGATCAAGCCGCAGATCGAGGATGACAGCGCCCCGGCGACCTATTACCGCGCCTTCAAGGACATCGCCGCCTGGATGCCGAAAAACTCGATCCTGTCGGCCGAGGGGGCGGGCACGATGGATATCGGGCTGACCATGCTGCCGGTGTTCAGCGCCAAATCCTGCCTCAACGCCGGCACCTACGGCACGATG
>JAJPIH010000471.1 GCA_021324875.1 Alphaproteobacteria bacterium | reverse complement strand
CCATAGGCGCTTTCCTTGATCATCGGCGGCACCGTCTCGAACACATCGCGCATGATCGACGAAATGAAGGGCAGCACCATGATGGCGAGGATAAAACCGGCGGTCAGAACCCCGATGCCGAGCGGCGGACCGGCAAACAGCGCGCCGATCCCGGGCAGGTTGCCGAGAGTGGCGATGATCGCCGGTTGGATGTACTGCTGGACAAACGGGGCAAAAACAAACAGGCCCCAAATGCCGTAAATGATGCTTGGAATAGCGGCCAGCAATTCGATCATCGTGGCGAGCGGCCGCTTGAGCCAAATCGGACAGATTTCGGTGATGAAGACGGCCACCCCGGCGGCGACCGGGATACCGATCAGCATCGCCACCGCCGAGGTGACGAGGGTGCCATAGATCGACGCCAGGGCCCCGAATTGTTGCGTGACCGGGTTCCACACCTGGGTGGCGACAAAGCCGAGGCCGAAGGTGTGCAGGGCCGGCCAGGCGCCGATCATCAGCGCCGCGATGACGCCGCCGAGGATCAGCAGCACCAGCAGCGCGAACAGAAAGGTCAGTCCACGAAACACGCGGTCGCCGATCGCACCGGCTCGCGCTCTGTCGATCTCGGCTCGCGCCATGCCGGCCGTTTGTACCGTCACGACACCATCCCTCAAGCGGTTGCGGCGATCCCGGTCGCCGCCAAAAGCGCGCTGCTCGCCGCCGCGGTCAAATCACGAGGAATGACCGTTCCACACCGGCTTGCCTTCGGGTCCGACGATCTGCTTCCAGCTGTCTTCGAACACCGCCACGGCGTTGGCCGGCATCGGCACATATTGCAGGGACTTGGCCATATCCGCGCCGTTCTTGTACGCCCAAGCAAAGAAATCGAGCACCTGGCGCGCCCGTTCCGGATGGTCCTGCTTTTTGTGCATCAGGATAAAGGTCGCGCCGGTGATCGGCCAGGTATTCTTGCCCGGCTGATTGGTCAGGATCAGGTAGAAACCCGGAGCGCTTTTCCAATCGGCGTTGGCCGCAGCGTTCTGGAATACGTCGAGACCCGGTTCGAGCGCGATGCCCTCAGAGTTGATCAGTTTGGTGTGGGTGAGCTTGTTCTGCAAGGCATAGGCATATTCGACATAGCCGATCCCGCCAAGGGTGCGCGAGGCGATCGCCGAGACCCCCTCATTGCCCTTGCCGCCAAGACCGACCGGCCATTGCACCGAGGTGCCCTCGCCGACTTTCTCTTTCCATACCGGGCTGACCTTCGAGAGATAGTCGGTAAAGATAAAGGTCGTGCCCGAGCCGTCGGAACGGTGCACGACGGCAATCGCCAGCGACGGCAGTTTGAGGCCGGGGTTGAGCTTGGCAATGGCGGGATCGTCCCACTTGGTAATGTTGCCGAGATAGATATTGGCGATGGTCGGGCCGTCGAGCGTCATCTGCCCGGGCTTGATGCCCGGCAGGTTGACCACCAGAACCTCGCCGCCGATCACCGGCGGGAATTGCGTGAGCCCGCTTTTCTCCAGGACCTCGGGCTTGAGCGGCATGTCCGAGGCGCCAAAATCGACGGTTCGGGCATTGATCTGGGCGATACCGCCACCCGACCCGATCGACTGATAATTAAGCCGGATGCCGGTTTTTGCGGCGTAAGCCGCCGCCCATTTGGCATAGATCGGATAGGGGAAGGTCGCACCCGCACCGGAGATTTCAGCGGCTTGCGCGGCGATCGCCAGACCGGCCGCGGCAAAAATGCCGAAAATGCACATCCGCAACAATTTCACGATCGGCTCCCGCATAGGCTGGTTCGGCCCCTGGTAACACTGCGAGAACACGCTTTTATGACAGTTCGATTGCGGTTTGATGACAGCCCGCGCGAGCGACTACGGCGCGAGCGTGGAATCGGTAGGGTATTGGCGCAGCACGACCGTAAACACCGGGCCTTCGCCGAGGGTGCTGTTGATTTCGAGCGTGCCGCGATGGCGGTTGACGATGTGCTTGACGATCGCGAGCCCGAGGCCGGTGCCGCCCATTTCGCGCGAGCGAAGGGTGTCGGCGCGATAGAAGCGCTCGGTCAACCGCGGCAAATGCTCGCGGGCGATCCCCTCGCCCTGGTCGCGCACCGCGACGGCGATGCGCGCAAGACCGGCGCGCCCGGCCGCTGACGGCGCCCGGTCGCGGATGGCCGCCTCGACGTTGATCTCGGTATCGGCCCGGCCATATTTGATCGCGTTGTCGAGCAGGTTTTGAAAGACCTGCGCCAACTCGTCGCGGTCGCCTTGGACCTCGGGCAAATCGCTCGGCACGCTCAAGCGAATGCGCATATTGCGCTCGCCGGCTCGCAGTTCCAGGGCGTCGGCGAGGTGCTGCAACAGCGGCGCCAGCGCCACCCGACCCTGCGGCGGGATATGTTCGTTGAGCTCGATGCGCGACAGCGACAGCAGATCCTCGACCAGGCGGGCCATGCGCGTGGCTTGGCCGGCCATGATCGCCAGAAACCGCTCACGCGCCTCGGCATCCTCGCGTGCGGGTCCGCGCAGGGTCTCGATAAAGCCGGCCAGCGTCGCCAACGGGGTACGCAACTCGTGACTGGCATTGGCGATGAAATCGGCGCGCGTCTGCTCGACCCGCTTGAGCTCGGTAATGTCCTGCAGGGTCAGCACTGCCGCGCCAGTGTCGGCGGTCAGATCGTCGATGCGCGCGAACCGGGCGCGCAATTGTCGTTCGACCGGTGCGGTCATCACAAATTCGACGCTGCGCGCGCGCTCGCTGCGGAGCACCGCGTCGGCCGCCGCCAATACCGCCGGATTGCGCAAGGCTGCGGCCAGGTCGCAGGGTGGCGCGAAACTGCCGACCACTTCCGCGGCGGCCCGGTTGGCGCGGACGATTTGGCGCCGTCCGTCGAGCAGGATCAGCGGATCGGGCGCCCGCTCGACAATCGCCTCGGCCGTGACAAGTCGCGCCGCGGTGGCTCGGTCCCGCTCCCGCCAATGCCGCGCCAAGCGTTGCACCCGGTGCCGGGTCTCGGAAACCATGCGCCATGGCCCAACCGGGAGGCGAAGCGCGGCGGTGCCCGGCAGCTCCTCGGCGGCCAGCGCAGCGACCAGAGCCCCCAACCCGGCGATCGCGATCGCGAGCCGGCCAAGCATCAGCGCCGCCGCCACAAGGGTCACGGCGGCCAGGCTCAGCGCCGTGACCGGCGACAGAAGGCCGGCGAAACCAAGGCCGGCAAAGATTGCCACAGCGGGTGCGGCCGCCGGCAGCGCCAACGCCAGCACTCGCCACAGCCGGTCGCGGTTCCGCGCCATGGCGCAACCGGACCAGCGCCGCCGCCTCCCGCGCTCAGCGGAGCGCGTCGTGCGCCGCCAGCGCCGCCAGATTCACCAGATCCGACACCGTCGCCCCGATATTGACGATCTGCACCGGCCGCTCCAGCCCCATCAACAGCGGTCCGACAACGGTGCCGCCGCCCAGATGCGGCAGCAGCTTGGCGGTGATGTTGGCGCTGTTGAGCCCGGGCATGATCAGGATGTTGGCCGGCCCGGACAACCGACAGAATGGATAGAGCTGGCGCATCAACCGGGCATCGAGCGCTACATCCGGGCTCATTTCGCCGTCGAATTCGAAATCGGATTGACGCTCGCGCAACAACGCCACCGCTTTGCGCACGCGCTCGCAATCGGGGCCGGTCGGGTTGCCGAAATTGGCGTAGGACAACAGCGCAACCCGCGGGGTGAGCCCGAATTCACGCGCCTTCGCCGCCGCCTGGATCGCGATGTCGGCAAGTTGCGCGGGGCTCGGCGTCTCGTGCACGAGCGTGTCGGCCAGGAGCAGCGGCCGCTCGCGCCCGAGCAAAACGGTCAGTCCGAACATCACGCTGCCGACGCGCAGCTCGATCACCCGCGTAACCTCATTGAGCACGTCAAACGAATTGCGGGTGACGCCGCTGACCATCGCATCGGCGTCGCCGCAGGCGACCATGCATGCCGCAAACACGTTGCGGTCCTGGTTCACCTGGCGCTGGCAATCGCGATAGAGCATGCCGTCACGTTGGCGGCGCGCGTACAGCAGATCGGTGTAGCGCTGATTGTCGCGGGACAGCCGGGCATTGTGGATTTCAAGCAGGTCGGTCGAGTTGAGACCGATTGCCGCCATTGTCGCCTTGATGCGGTCTTCGCGCCCGATCAGCACCGGCGTCCCGTAACCGCTATAGGCGAATTGCAACGCGGCACGGATTGTTTTTTCCTCCTCGCCCTCGGCAAAGACGACCCGCCGCGGATTGGCGCGGACCTTGGCAAAGATCATTTCGAGGCCGGCCGCGATCGGATCCAGCCGGGCGCGCAAGCTGCGCTGATAGGCGGCCATGTCATGGATCGCTTTGCGCGCCACCCCCGAATCCATCGCCGCCTTGGCGACCGCCGCCGGCACCGCCCAAATCAGCCGCGGGTCGAACGGGGCCGGGATGATGTAATCGGGCCCGTAGGTCAGTCGCTGGCCCGAATAGGCGGCGGCGACTTCGTCGGGCACATCCTCGCGCGCGAGCTTGGCCAGCGCCTCGGCGGCGGCGATTTTCATCGCATCGTTGATGGAGGCGCGCACATCGAGAGCGCCGCGGAAGATGTAGGGGAACCCCAGAACATTGTTAACCTGGTTGGGATAATCCGAGCGCCCGGTGGCGATGATCGCGTCTGAGCGCACCGCGCGCACCTCTTCCGGGGTGATTTCCTGATCGGGATTGGCCATTGCGAACACGATCGGCCTGGCGGCCATCGAGCGGATCATCGCCGCGTCGACCGTGCCCTTGACCGACAGGCCGAAAAACACGTCGCAACCCTCGATCGCCTCGGCCAGGGTGCGCGCCTTGGTCTCGACCGCATGCGCCTATTTCCACTGGTTCATGCCCTCGCTGCGCCCGCGATAGATGACGCCGCGGGTGTCGCACAACACGACATTGTGCGCCGGCAAACCCATCCGCTTGAGCAATTCGACGCAGGCGATCCCGGCGGCACCGGCGCCGTTGACCACCATCTTGATGTTTTCGAGCGTGCGCCCGGTCAAATGCAGGGCGTTGATCAGACCGGCGGCGGCGATGATCGCGGTGCTGTGCTGGTCGTCATGAAACACCGGGATGTCGAGCAGCTCACGCAGCCGCTCCTCGATAATAAAACATTCCGGCGCCTTGATGTCTTCCAGGTTGATGCCGCCAAACGCCGGATGCAGATAGCGCACGCAATTGACAAACGCGTCGACGTCGCGGGTGTCGATCTCGAGGTCGATCGAATCGATATCGGCAAAGCGCTCGAACAGCGCCGCCTTGCCTTCCATGACCGGCTTGGCCGCCAAGGCGCCCAGATCGCCGAGACCGAGCACGGCGGTGCCGTTGGAAATCACCGCAACAAAATTGCCCT
>JAJPIH010000151.1 GCA_021324875.1 Alphaproteobacteria bacterium | reverse complement strand
GCCAGTTCGGATCGTAGATGTCGAGGGACGGGGTGGGCGTAACCAAATCGATGTTTGCCGCCCAATAGGCGTCGATGGTCCCAACGTCGCGCCAATACGCCTCGGCTTCGAAGGTGGTCTTGACGCAGCTTTCTTCGAAGGAGTGGGCGGCCGCCAGACCGCGGCTGACCAGGCTCGGAATGACGTCCTTGCCGAAATCGTGGCTCGAAGCCGGGTCGTGATGGTCGCGCTCGAGCTCGGCATAGAGAAAATCGGCGTTGAAGACATAAACCCCCATGCTGGCGAGCGCCTTGTCGGGCTTGCCGGCGATCGCCGGCGGGGTCGACGGCTTTTCCAGAAAATCGACGATCCGCATCGATTCGTCGACCGCCATGACGCCGAAATCCGAAGCTTGGCCAAGCGGCACTTCGATGCACGCGACCGTGCATTCGGCGCCTTTTTCGACATGATCGGCGAGCATGTAGGAATAATCCATTTTATAGATGTGATCGCCGGCCAGCACGATAAAATATTTCGGCCCCGCGGCCCGAAAGATGTCGAAATTCTGGTAGACCGCATCGGCGGTGCCGCGATACCAGGTGGCCTCGTCGAGCCGCTGTTGCGCGGGTAACAGGTCGAGAAATCCACCCAATTCGGGGCGCAGAAACGACCAGCCCATTTGCAAATGGCGCAACAGGCTGTGCGCCTTGTATTGGGTCAATACCGCGATGCGCCGGACCCCGGAATTCAGGCAATTCGACAACGCAAAATCGATGATCCGAAACTTGCCGCCGAAAAACACCGCCGGCTTGGCGCGACGGTCGGTCAGCTGCCTGAGGCGGCTGCCGCGGCCGCCGGCGAGGATCAGGCCGAGCGCCTGCCGCGCCAGACGCTGTTGAATGCGCACGTCGGACAGCATGTTCTCCCTCCTCAGCCGGGCCGCGGCTCGTCATCGTGAGGCTCGATCGTGAATGACTCGTGACGGCGACGCCAAGCCGCCGAAACCGGAACGGATGCTGCGGTCGCTGCACTCGCCAGCGCCGTCGCATCTATTCCTAACAACGTCTGCGACCGACCCTCGGGTTCCGCAACCGTCCGACGCCGCGCGCGAGCAGCTCAGCGACCGTCCTCGGCCACCGCCTCCTCAAAAGCGGTCAGCGTCTTCTCGATCGTTTCGCGCGGCAGATCGCGGGTAATGAACACCATCCGAGTGCGGTGATCCTCGCTCGGCCAATTTGGCAGCAAGACCGGCGGGTGAAACAGGTGCTGGACCCCATGGACGACGACCGGCTCGTCCGGACGGTCGCTCAGCGCCACAATCGCCTTCAGCCGCTACAGATCGTCGCCGCGCATCGTGGCCAGCGCGTCAAGCCACGTCGCCAGGGCCGCCCATGAAATCGGCCGGTCGCGGACGATGCAAAAAGCGCGGATGCGGTCATCGTGACGGTTGACGTCGAGCCCCTCATGGTCGTGGTCATGCGCGTGCTCGGCAGCAAAGGCTTCGTCACGCAGCCAGCGTTGGACGTCCACACTCTTTGTTTGCGGATTATAAAAGCCGAGATTGAACAATAGCGCCGGGTCGACTGCACCATGCGCGACGCCGATGATCGGAGCGCTCGGATTGAGGGCGGCAAGCCTTGCCCGCAGCGCCTCGGCGGTCGCGGGTGTGGCGAGATCGCTTTTGGTCAGCAACAGCCGGTCGGCGACCGCAGCCTGTTTGACCGCCTCGGGCTGATTGTCGAGCGTCGTCGCGCCATTGACGGCATCCACCACGGCCACGACGCCGTCGAGCGAATAGCGCGCGGCCACCAGCGGATCCGAGATCAGCGTGTGCAGGATCGGGGCCGGATCGGCAAGCCCGGTGGTTTCGATGACCACGCGGACAAAATTGGGCACTTTGCCGTTGGCGCGCCCGACAAACAGGTTCAACAGCGTGTCGGCGATGTCGCTGCGCACGGTGCAGCACAGGCAGCCGCTGGCCATCAGCACGATGTCGTCGGTCGCGCTCTCGACGAGCAGGTGATCGATCCCGATCTCGCCAAATTCATTGACGATCACCGCGGTCTCGGCCATGTCCGGCTGCTTTAAAATGTGGTTGAGCACGGTTGTTTTGCCACTGCCGAGAAACCCGGTCAGCAAGGTGACCGGGATCGGCGGCGAGGATCGGGTCGGGTCCATCTGTCGCGCGCTCCGCTGCTGAGTTAAGCGATTGTCGTCCAAATCGCCGCTGCGGTCGAGTTTGCCGCTGCCCGGTCGGGCTCAGCCGCTGCCGGACCCGGCCAGCCCCTTGGTGGTGACCGTGAAATGGTCGAAATCGGCGGCGATGGCGGTTCGTGCGAACACGGCGCAGGCCTCGGCCAGGATTTCGTCCGGGCGGTAGCGTCCCGAGATATGGGTGAGCATCAGGCTCCCGACCCCGGCCTCGCGGGTGAGCCGCGCCCCGGCGGCGGCGGTCAGGTGGCCGTGCGCGCTCGCCAGCGCCGCATCGCGGTCGAGATAGGTTGCCTCGACGACGAGGGCGTTGGCCGCCGTCACCTGCGGGGCGAGGCCGGAGACGTCCTCGACATCGCCGATCACGACAAGTTTAGCGCCCACGGTCGGTTTGGCTCTGACCATTTCCGGGGTAACCAACTGGCCGTCGGCGAGCGTCACCGGAGCGCCTTGCGCCAATTGGCGTCGCAGCGATCCCTCCGGGACGCCAAGAAGGTTCAGCCGTTCCGGCAATAGCCGATGCCGCTCCCGCTCGATAAAGCGGTAGGCGAGGCTTTGGGTGTTGCGATGACGGACCGCAAACGCCTCCAGTCGCCACGCCGGCCATGACGCCACCAGGCCGGGCTCGATCGCGCGCAGCCGATAGGGAGCGGCCCGTTGACGACCGACGGTCAATGCCAGCAGCTCGCCGGCATAAGCCACCGTTTCGGCGCTGCCCAAAATTTCGAGCCGTTCATCAATCCCAAACAGGGCGCGGGTCGCGATCAGACCGGGCAGGCCGCCGATGTGATCGAGATGGGCGTGGGTCAGCAGCACATGCCGCAAGCCGCGAAAACCAAGACCGGCGCGCAGCATTTGGCGCAACGTCCCCTCGCCGCAATCGAGCAGAAAGCGGTCGGGCCCGCAGCCGATATAGAGCGCCGGCAGACCGCGATCGGCGGAAGGAGCGGCGGCGCCGGTGCCGAGAAAGACAAGATCGAACATGCGCGGCCCCACAATGCCGGTGATAAGATGTCGCCGGCAATCACCATCGCAATCGTGAGACCCGGCCATGCCACGCCTCGCTCCCGAAACCGCGACCATCGAGGAGTTGTCACGGTTGTTGGCCGCCGAAGCCACATCCGCGGCGGCGCTCGTTGCGCATTACCGCGCCCGCATCGAGGCGTATGACTGGGACGGGCCGGCGATCAATGCGGTGCGCGAACTCAACCCCGATGCGCCGACGATTGCCGCCCGCCTCGACACGCAGATTTCGGAGCCGCGCCGCCCGCTCGCCGGCATCCCGGTCCTCGTCAAGGACAACATTGCAACCGCCGACCGCCAGCACACGACCGCGGGTTCGCTGGCCTTGGCCGGGGCGCGGGCGCACCGTGACGCTACGTTGGTGCGATTGCTGCGCGAGGCCGGAGCGGTGATCCTCGGCAAGGCCAATCTGACCGAATTCGCCAATATTCTGGCGATCGATATGCCTTCTGGCTACAGCTCGCTGGGTGGACATGTCAAAAATCCCTATGCCCCCGAGATCGATCAGCGCGGCCTCCCGATCGTGTCGCCGGGCGGGTCAAGTTCGGGCTCGGCGGCGGCGGTCGCCGCGGGCTTTGCTCCCGTGGCGATCGGTACCGAAACGTCGGGCTCGCTGCTGTCGCCGGCGGCGCAATGCGGTCTGGTTACGGTCAAGCCGACGGTCGGGCTGGTCAGTCGCGCCGGGATCATCCCGCTCGCGCACAGCCAGGATACGGCCGGGCCGATGACACGCTCAGTGGCCGACGCGGCGATTATGCTCAATGTGCTGGCGCAGCCCGATCCCCTCGATCCGGCGACCCAGGGCTTGCAAAGACCAGCCGATTACACCGCCTTCCTTGACACCGAGGGGCTGAAGGGGGCGCGCATCGGCGTGCCGAGCGATCCCGCCGACCCGGGCAACGACGTCTATTACGGGCCGTTGCCGCCGAGGGCCGCGGCGGTCATGGCGCGGGCGATCGAGGCGCTCGCCGATCTCGGAGCCACGATTGTGCGCGCCAATATGCCGACGGCGGGCTGGATTGGCGGACCGGGCACCGAGCTGACTGTCCTGAACCGCAGCCGCTATAGCCGCAGCTTTTTGCGGCCGGTTCATCGCCCGATCGTGTTTCTGTACGAACTGAAATACGGTCTCGACCGCTACCTGCGCGACTGGGCGAGCGAAACCGAAATCACCAGCCTCGCCGATATTGTTGCGTTCAATGAGGCCCATGCCGAGCAGGCTTTGCGGTTTGGCCAGGACCTGTTTCTGGCGGCGGCGGCGACGCGCGGCGATCTGAGCGAGCCCGAATACACCGCGGCGCGGCAATCGGATCTGCGCTCCTCGCGCAGCCTCGGCCTCGACGCCTATTTCGAGCGGCACCAGCTCGATGCGGTGCTGTTTCCAGGTGCAGCCGGTGCGGCGATCGCGGCCAAGGCGGGATATCCGAGCGTGGCGGTGCCGGCCGGCTTTATCGGCGGTGACGACACCCCGGAATATCCGGTCACTGTGACCTTTACCGGCCGTGCCTGGGGCGAGGCGGTCCTGCTCCGCTTCGCCTTTGCCTTCGAGCAGGCGGTGCGGTTCCGCCATCCGCCTCCGGGCCTGCCGCCGCTTGATCTCGCACATCAGCCTTGCGGCGCGCTTGCCGTCGGCGCGCGTCACGAATAGCCAAGATATCGGGCGAGAATGACGACGCGCTCCCAGGCCGAGGGGCCGGCCGACCAGCCGGGCGGGGGG
>JAJPIH010000057.1 GCA_021324875.1 Alphaproteobacteria bacterium | reverse complement strand
GGCGGCATCAATATGGGCCCGAACGCGGTGCGCGTGCTCTATCGGCTCGGCCTGCGCGAGGGCCTCGAGCGCGAGGGCGTGCAACCGCTCGGCAGCCATCAGCGGCGCTGGGACGACGGCCGCACCCTGCAGCGCGCCGCGCTGAACCCGCGCTGCGAGCAGCTCTACGGCGCGCCGCACATCACGATCCATCGCGCCGATCTGTTGGCGGTCATCGCCGCCGCCTTTCCCGCGGAGCGGGTCCATCTCGGCCACCGGTTGGTCGGGTTGACCCAGAGTGCGAGCGCGATCGAGGCTTGGTTCGAGAATGGCCGCCGCGTCCGCGCCGATGTGCTGGTCGGTGCCGACGGCATCCATTCGACGGTGCGCGCCCGGCTCTTCGGCGACGAAGCGCCGCAATTTGCCGGCTGTGTCGCCTATCGCGGTTTGGTCCCGGTCGAGCGCATCGCCGATTTGAACCTTGAACTCGGCTCGCAATCCTGGGTCGGGCCCGGCGGCCATTTTGTGCACTATTTCGTGTCGCGCGGGCGGCTGTTGAATTTTGTCGGCTGGACCGAGCACGACACCTGGAACCGCGAGGATTGGACCGACCGCGCCACAATCGCCCGCGCGCTCGCCGCCTTCACCGGCTGGCACCCGCAGGTGCGGCGCATCATCGCCGCCGCCGAGACCTGCTTTATCTGGGCCTTGTTCGATCGCGACCCGCTGCCGCGATGGTCGCAGGGGCGGGCCACATTGCTCGGCGACGCCTGCCATCCGATGTACCCGTTCATGGGGCAGGGGGCGGCGCAGGCGATCGAAGACGGTGCCGCGCTCGCCGCTTGTCTGGCCGCCGATACCGGCGATCCGGCCGCCGCCCTTCATCGCTACGAGCGGTTGCGGCTGCCGCGGGTGACGCGATTGCAGCAGATGTCACGCGCCAACAAGCACCGCTTTCATATGCGCGACGGCCCCGAACAGGAGGCCCGCGACGCGCAATGGGCAGCCGCCACCGACCGCGATCCCGAAGCGCTGCGCTGGCTGTTTGGCCACGACCCGGCCGCACTCGACGGCGCGCCGGCCTGAACCGGTCCGGCCGCGGCCGGCGATGCTCTTGCGCTGGCTGGCGGCGGCGAGAACAATGCCCGGCGATACGCCAAACCGAATTAGAACGCGCGGGAGAAAAGGCCATGGACCTCGGACTGCAAGGCAAGCATGCGATCGTGACCGGCGGCAGCCGCGGCATCGGCAAGGCGATCGCCCGGGAATTGGCCCGTGAAGGGGTGGATGTGGCGATCGTGGCCCGGACCCGCGGCGATCTGGAGGCGACGGCGCGCGAGCTGGCGGCCGAGACCAACCGGCGCATCCTGCCGCTGGCCGCCGACGTCACCAGCAAGGAGCAGGTGGACAATATGGTCGCCGAGGCGGCGCGGGAATTGGGCGGCCTCCACATTCTGGTCAACAGCGGGTCGCACCCGGGCGGCTCGGCGAGCGCGACCGGCCCGATCGAAACCGTCGTCGACGAGGATTTGATCGCGGATTTCAACGTCAAATATGTCGGCGCGCTGCGCTGTTGCCGCGCGGTCATCCCGTTCATGAAAGAGGCCGGCTGGGGCCGCATCATCAATATCAGCGGCGGCAATGCGCGCAATGCCGGCAATCTCAGCGGCGGGGCGCGCAATGCCGGCCTCGTCCACATGACCAAGACGCTGGCCGTGCAACTGGGGCGCTTTGGGATCACGGTCAATTGCATCCATCCCGGCACCACCCGCACCGAGCGCACGCCGAGCCTGCTCGCCGCCCGCGCCGCCCAGCTCGGGGTCTCCCCGGAAGAGGCCGAGCGCCGCGATTTCGCTCCGGATTCGCCGCGCGGCAATGCCATCTGCCGCATGGTCGACGCCGCGGAGGTCGCGCATGTCGCGGTGTTTCTGGCCTCGGACAAGGCCTGGGCGGTCTCCGGCGAGCTGTTGTCGGCGAGCGGCGGCGCCGGCCGCTCGGTCTATTACTGAGCCTCGATCCGAAGCGATTGATCTGACGCCGCCCGGCTGACCGCCCGCCGGCCTTTGTCAGGGGAGACGGTAAGACGCCGGCCGAAACCCGGCGACGGCGCCAGATTTACCCGGTCAAAGCCCGAATTTTTTGCGGATGGCGGCGGTGATCGACTGGCGGGTCTGGCCGAGCGCGGCCCACGGGTCGGCGCGCAGCGACCCGAGCCGGGCCGGCACCGTGGCGAGCGTGAATTGCGCCGGCGGCACCCCCGCCTCGACCTCGTCCCAAGCAAGCGGCGTCGAAACCGTGGCGCCGGGCCGGGCCCGGGTCGAGTAGGCCCCGACCGCGGTCGCGCCGCGGGCGTTGCGCAGATAGTCGATATAAATCCGGCCCTGGCGCTGCCGCTTCAACTGATTGGCGGTATAGCGCTGGGGATGGCGCGCGGCCAACGCGTCGGCGACGGCTTTGGCGAAGGCTTTGACCTCGTCCCAGCCGAGCCGCGGGGTGACCGGCACGACGACGTGCAATCCCTTGCCGCCGGTAGTCTTGGCAAAGCTGTCGAGCCCGAGCCCCGCCAAGAAATCGCGGATCTCGAGGGTGGCTTCGGTGACCCGCGCCCAGGCCAGGCCCTCGTCCGGGTCGAGGTCAAAGGTGATCCGATCGGGCTGTTCGATCTTGCCCAGCCGCGATCCCCAGGGATGGATTTCGACGACGCTGATCTGCACCAATGACAGCAGCCCCTCGAGGTCTTCGACCGCGAGATGCAGCTCCCCGTCAATCTCGATGCGTTTGACTGCGGCCGGCACCGCCGTCCCGACATGTTTCTGATAGAACAGCTGGCCGCCGACACCGTCGGGCGCGCGCACCAGGCTCAGCGGGCGCCCGGCGAGATGCGGCAGCGCCCATTCGGCCACCGCCGCGTAATAGCGCGCGAGGTCGAGCTTGGAGAAGCCCTCTTCGGGATAGAGGATGCGCTCGGCATGGGTCAGCCGCACCCCGGCAAAGGTGGTGCTGCCGTCGCGGGCGATCGTCACCGGCGGGCCGGCCGGCGCGGCGGCGTTGGCGGCGGCGGGCTTTGCCGCGGGCGGCGCGGCTGGGCTCGGGCCGGGCGCCGGGCGGACAACCTCCCGCGCCGGCTTGTCCTCGCGCAACCCGAGAAAGGTCGCATGGCGCAGCACGGCGTCGGGGGTCCAGCCGCCATAGCGGATCTCGGCGACCAGTTGGGGTGCTGT
>JAJPIH010000097.1 GCA_021324875.1 Alphaproteobacteria bacterium | reverse complement strand
TCGTTGCCGTCGACCCCGACCGCCGCCACCTCCTTGAACGACCAGCCCTCCGGCAATTTCGCCCAATCCTCGATGATCCGGTACCGATACTCGCCCTGGCCGACAATCATCCTTGCCTCTCCTTGTGCATCCTCACAAGCAAGCTAAGCACACCGCCGAGGGCCCGGAAAGGCCGCGCGCTCGGTGCGCCCTCGCCGTGGCGAAACGAACCGATCAAACGGGGTCTGTTTTCGTCTCCTGCCCAAAATTCGCTTTGCCGTCGTTCGGGGGCGCTGCATAACGCATGCAATAGCCGGAAGCGACGTTGACGAGCTTCGATATGTTTGCGGCGGCGATTTTGCTGGCGGCAACGCTCATGCTGCCGGCGTCATCTTTGGCGCAGACCGCGGCGGCGCCGCTCACACTCGAAACCAAAATCCCGCTCGGGAGGGTCAGCGGTCGGATCGACCACCTCGCGATCGATTTGAAGCGGCGGCGGCTGTTGGTCGCCGAACTCGGCAACAACAGCATCGGGGTTGTCGATCTGGCGGCCGGCAGGGCCCGGCCCCCGATCGCCGGATTTCGAGAACCGCAGGGTGTTGGTTATATCGGGCTCACCGACAGCGTCTATGTCGCCAATGGCGGCGACGGTTCGGTCCGGGTGCTGAGCGGCGGCGATTTAACACCGGTTGGCCGCATCGACCTCGGCGAAGATGCCGACAATGTCAGGGTCGATCAGGCGCACCGGCAGGTGCTGATCGGGTATGGCAGTGCCATCGCCTTTGTTGATCCGTCGACGCGGACCCGAACCGGCGATATCAAACTCGACGCGCATCCCGAAGGCTTCCAGATCGACGGCGATCGGCTTTTTGTCAATGTTCCCGAAGCGCACGCGATCGTGTTTGCAGACCTGACCACCGGCGCCAGCCGGTCGATCCCGACACCGGGTGCGGCGGCAAATTTTCCGATGGCGGTCAACCGCGCCGCAGATCGGGTACTGGTCGTGTTTCGCCGGCCGCCGTTGTTGATGGCGCTGTCCGGCGCGGAAGGCCGGGTGGTGTCCGCCGCCGCAACCTGCGGCGACGCCGACGACCTGTTTGTCGACGACAAGCGCCGCCGGGTTTATGTGAGCTGTGGCGAAGGCGCTGTTGACGTCTTTGCCATCGACAAGACGGGCGACCACCGATTGGCCCGGGTGCCGACCGTGTCCGGGGCGCGCACATCGTTGTTCGTGCCGGAACTCGACCGGCTGTTTGTGGCAGTGCGGGCGACGGCGCACGAGCCGGCGGCGATCTGGGTGTTCCGGCCGACACCGTGAGCGCGACCGCGGCGCGCCCATGAACCAGGGAGAGGGCGGAAAGCGCCCTCTCTTCAGTCCACCGCGCCTGGCTACTGGTGCAGCTGGTAGAGGCGGGTAACGTTCTCGCTGGTGATCTTGCGCCGCACCGCCGGCGAGATCTTGGCCATGTTGCGGTCGAGGGTCTCGCGCGAATTGGGCCAAATGCAATCCGGATGCGGATAATCGGCACCCCAGATGATGTTGTCCTCGCCGATCAGCGGAATAATCGGTTCGAGGAACTGGTCCTGCTGATAGGTGACATAGCCTTGGCGGCGGAAATAATCGCTGGGTTTCAGCTTGAAGCCGAGACTGCGCGCCCGGTCGGCATATTCGGTATCGAGCCGGTCGAACACATAGGGCAGCCAAGTCACCCCGGATTCACCGAGGACAAAGTTGAAATCCGGGTATTTCTCGCAAGCCCCCGACGCCAACAGCGAGACCAGCACCTCCATCGTGTCGAGCTGGAACAGGGCCGAGCGGACCAGCCGCCATTGGGTGAAATATTTGCGCTCCTGCTCGGGGTCGTCGGGCGCGCGCAACGCCTTGAACCCGGTCGAATGGAACGAGATCGGGAAGCGGCATTCGGCGGCGGCCTCCCACAACGGGAACCACAAATCGGTATAAAGCGGCGGGGTCATGCGCTTGAACGCCAGATCGCCGCCGCGCAGCCCCATCTTGGCGCAGCGCCGCACCTCGGCCGCCGCCTCGAGCGGGTCGGTGTTGGGGATAATCGCCAGCGGATAGACCCGGTTCGGGTCGGCGCGCTTGGCAAAATCGGCGACCCAGTCGTTATAGACCTTGTCGGCCCAGGCGCGCAGCGGCGCGTCGGCGATCAGATCGTTGATCATCAGGCAGCCATAGACGATTTCGGCATCCTGTCCGTCGCGGTCGAGATCGGCCAGGCGCAGTTCCGGGGTGGTCGGGCGCGGTTTGGCGCCGGCGCGTGAACTCCATTCGAAGCCGAGATCCTTCATCTCGTCGATATGGCCGAACATTCCTTTCTGGTAGGGCAGGAACCCGGGACCGACGCCGTTCCACATGCCCTTGTCCTGGGCCTCGACAAACCAGTGCAGGCCGTCATCCATCTCCTCAACGCGCGGCGCCAACAATTTCCATTTGTTCGGCGCCTCGGACGACCACAGATCCGGCGGCAGATAAGTAAGGTCGATGTGATTGTCGCCGGAGATCAGCTTGTCGGGCATGGCGGGCTCCTCGTTGCCGTTGCGGGGACAGGTCGAACCAAACGTTTGGCCGCCATCCTACGATCGCGATGCCGCCGGCGCCAGACCGAAGCTTTCATTTTTATGGCGGCTATCCGCTGCCCTGCGGCGGCCGCGCCCGCCTGCGCAGCCATGCGGCGCTATCCGAGCTTGGCGCGCAGTCGCGACCAGCGCGGGCGACCAGCCCCGGGTCAGGCGTCCTGTCTGACCTCGGCTGGCACCCCGATCCGCGATTTGCGCTCGAGCCAAGCCGGGACCGCGAACCCTTGGGCGCGCAGGAATTCGGGGTTGAACAGCTTTGACTGATAGCGCGAGCCGTAATCGGCCAGGATCGTGACGATGACGTGGCCGGGCCCCATCTCCTTGGCGAGGCGCACCGCGCCGGCGACATTGATGGCGGTGGATCCGCCGAGGCACAGACCCTCGTATTCGAGGAGGTCGAAAATATAGGGGATCGCCTCGGAGTCCGGGATGATATAGGCCTTGTCGACGCGCAGATCGGCGACGATCGGGGTGACGCGGCCGAGGCTGATGCCTTCGGTGATCGAGTTCCCCTCCGACGCCTTGGCCTCCCCGGTCGTGAAAAAATTATACATCGCCGCACCGCACGGATCGGCGACGCCGATGACGATGTCCTTTTTGCGTTCGCGCAGAAAGGTCGAGGTGCCGGCGATCGTGCCGCCGGTGCCGATCGAGCAGATAAAACCGTCGATCCGTCCGTCGGTCTGCTGCCAGATCTCCGGACCGGTCGTCTCGTAATGCGCCTTGCGGTTGTCGAGGTTGTTCCATTGATCGGCAAACAGAACGCCGTTGGGTTCGCTCTTGCGCAAATGCTCGGCCAGGCGCCGGCCGACATGCTGGTACTGGTTGGGATTGCTGTAGGGAACGGCCGGCACTTCGATCAGCTCGGCCCCGCAAAGCCGCAGCGTATCCTTCTTTTCCTGGCTCTGCGTCTGCGAGATCACGATCACCGTGCGATAGCCGCGGGCATTGGCGACGAGTGCCAGCCCGATGCCGGTATTGCCGGCGGTGCTTTCGACCACGACCCCGCCGGGCTGCAATTCGCCGCGCTTTTCCGCTTCGAGGATCATATGCCGCGCCGGGCGGTCCTTGACCGAGCCGCCCGGGTTCAGGAATTCGGCCTTGCAGAGGATCGTGCAGCCGGTCTCCTCGGAAGCGCGCCGCAGTTTGATCAGCGGCGTATTGCCGATCGCTTCGACAAAGCCGTCGCGGACTTGCATAGCTCCTCCCTTAGCGGCGCCGAATGGCTGGTGTTGTGTACGCCATCCGCGGCCCCCAGTCCCGTCTGGCGCCGACCGCAGGACGGACCCGCTTCGAGCACGGATGGCGGCGGCATTAAAGGCGGCCACCACCGATCGCTCAGCGCCCCGCGCGATCGCAACCCCGGCCGCAGAGCGGCTTGGGCGCAAACATCGGCGGCGGGTTTGACCGATCGCCGGCGGTTACGGTGACGAATTGCCGCTACCAGTGGCAGATGACCTCGTGCTCGGCAAACAATTGCGGCAGCGCGCGCCGCGAGACAAGCCTGACATTGGGCACCAACTGGTCGACGGCAATACCGCGCTCGCCGAGATCTTCTTCGACGACATAAACCGCGACATTGCGATTGTCGGCCAGATCGGCGACATCGCGATCCATCTTCGGCGCCTGGGTTTGCTGCCATTCGCCGACCGTCAGCGCCGGAGCGCCCTGCCCTGCCAGCGCGTAATTGACCGCGTTGCCGCGCAACACCACGCTGTGATTGCCGCCGGCGGCTTGCATCGCCGCAACCAGCCACAAGATCGTGTCGTCCTGCTCTTCGATGACGGCGCGATACGCAGATTCGACGATGTTGAGCGACTTTTTGGCCATCGGCTGTCTCACTTCGTCGGGATCACGAGCGTGTTGTCGGAGGCGTCGACAAACGCCTGGAAATCGGCGGGCGACCCGCGGCGCGTCCCGTCGACAAATTCGCCCACCCCGCGCTCGTCGACGCACATGCCGCAATTGACCCAATCGACTTTGCCGCCATTGCGCGCCGCCTCAGCCAACAGAGCGGCGACCTGGTCCTTGGTCGTGGGGTGGTTTTCTTCGGCGAGATTCTTGCCGTGCACCGGGTTGGGATGCGCCGCCTGGCGGGCGAAGGCCAGCGCCGCAGCCCCCTCATAGGCAAAGACGTTGATGTCGTGGCCGCGCCGAGCGGCAACATCGAGGATGCGAAACGCAGTGGTCAAGTTGGCCGACTCATAGGGCGCATCCATCAGCGCAATCGTCAGCGTTCTTTTCGCCATCGCCGTCGTCCTTAATGCCAGAGCGTGCGGGAGCCGGCCTCGAGGTGATCGACCACGACGTCGATCGCGGCGGCTGCGATCCCCTCGGCGAGCCGGGCTATGCCGCGCTCGCGCAGCGAGAACTCGTCGGCGAGAACCTTGACGCCGCTTTGCCCGAGGGCCGAAAGCGCGGCTGCAGGGGCCGAGGGCCGCGCCGCCAGAACCCCGTTTTGCACCAGAAACAGTGTCACCTCGTTGCCAGCCTCGCGCAGTGCTTTGGCGAGTTCATAGTAATACGGCACGTCGTTCGATTCGAACGGATCGCGCGACTCGATCAGGAGATAGCTGATCACAGGGCCTCCTTCGTTGCGCGTGCCCAACAGTCGAGCGGCGAGCATTTTGTCATTGCTTGTGGCCGGCCAGCGGCGCCGCCGCTATTCACGCGGTCGCCGGCGCAGCCGGAGCAGCGGCGCCAGTCAACCTCCAGCCGACACACAGCCCAGTATAACTTGAGCCAAAAAAAAACACAACGCTGTTCGTATATTCTACACAATTCACGTTGTACTATGATGAAACTCCGGCCGAGACGCGATTATTGTGGTAAACGCAAGGCCGCGCGGAAACATCCGCCCGCGCCCGGCGCCGCCGGGGCGATCGCCGGTAAAGGCGGATCCCTCACCGCGCCGGTACATGCCGCCGCGGCCGATCCGACCCGGCCAGACGGGCCATTTCCGAGCGGCCGCGGTACCTCGGCGCCGCAGTGCAATCGGGCTCAGGGGCCCGGTTTGATTGCGGCGCGCAGCCGCCAGCCGGGGTTGCGGCCGGCGCCGGCATAGGCGCCGCGAAAGCGCCGGTCGCCCTTGCTGCGAGCGTTGAAATCGCGGTCAAAGTCGAGGTCGTCGGCAAAGGCCGAGAGATCGAGCGGGGCACCGCGCGCCCGTCCACGCCGCGGATAGAAGTCGATCTGGCCGAGGCGGGTTCCGGGCCGGGTCACAAACAAGGGTGCCGCGGTGAGCGGCGCGCCGATATTGCCGACTGCGCCGACCACCCTGCCCGCGAGCGGCTCGCCGGCAAACACCAAATTGCCGACCACCGCGCCCGCCTGGCGCGGCACCTCGCCAAACCAGATGCCGGCCTGCCGCGAATAGACCGTGTTGTTGTAGACATGCGCGAATTTGAGCGGCAGGTCGTGGTCGCGAAACGCCGCCGCGGCATATTGGCCGTCGACCAGGATATTGTCGTGAAAGCTGATCCGGCCCGAGCCCTGAAACAGCGCCTCGCGCGGATTGTGGAATAACAGGTTACCGTAGATTTGGTAGAGGTCGTCGGCGCCCGGGCCGTGGTCGGGAAAGCCGCCGACCAGCAGGTTCGGGCGGTCGCCATCGGGCGAGGGGCGATCGTCCTTGATAAACACGTTGTTGCGGATGATCGTCGATTGCCGACCCTGGGGCATGCCGGGCAGCAGCGGCCGCTCGCGCTGGTATTTGATTTCCATGCCATAGCCGATCGGGTCGAGCACCAGATTGTTCTCGATAATGCCGGCGATGAACGGCTCGCGGCCGTCGGAATTGCCGAGATAGAGCCCGGTGCCGGCAGCGATGATCGTGTTGCGGCGGATGATCCAATCCCAGGTCGGGGTCTTGGTCGAAATCCCGTCATTCTGCTGGTTGGCGCCGGCGCCGAGGATCAGATTGCCGTCGATGATGATGTGATGCGTCGCCCCGGGACGCAGGCGCAGCGCCTTGATGCCGTTGGCGGCGGGTATGCCGGCTGAATCGATGACGAGATTGCGCAACACGACATAGCTCGATTCCTCGATCGTCACCGTGTTGAAGCCAGGCTCGCCGACAATCCGGGCGCGCAGGCCGGCGGCCGGTCCTTCGATCGTGATGCAAGCGCCCGGCGCCCCGTTGAGCTCGGCGACGACGAGCCGCGGGTAAGTGCCGGGATCAAGAAAAAGGGTGGCCCCCGGCAACAATCGTGCCAAGAATGTGCGGTAATTGCCAGGGTTCGCGTGGATAATCGGTCCCGGTTCACGCGGCGCGCAATAGTTGTCGCGAGAGAGCCCGGTCGCCTCTTGCAAGCTGCCCGCGGCGGTGGTGGCGGTCGTTCCATTGATGCCGGCAACAACGAGCGCTGTGATCCCCGCCGCCAGTGGCGCAATTCGCGCCAATCGCAGGCACCGCCGCCAAATCTCGTTCTCCACTCGCCGTTCTCCAAATCCGCCCGACAAGATATCTCGCGACCGCCATCTCACGCATTTATTTCGAATTGTCAGCGGTTGGGCGCTATATTTGAGACATGCGTCTCATCAAAATGGCAACTTGACGGTATTCTTGTGGTGTATTAAGCTATTATCAAGGTAAAAAGACGGCGAAATTGGATCAATTACGACAGGATTAAAACTGCTTTCGGGCGCCGACATTTTTGGGGGTCTCCACGGGCAGGAAGCGGCCGGGGAATTCGATCAGGAAGCCGAACACCGGCCGTCGGTCGATGAACCAATTGCGGCGCCACGGAGCGGTCGTTGCTCGAGAATACGCAAGTATAAAACGAAAAATTGGCCGACAAATCTGCGAACGACAAAAGCGGGGCAGCGATGGTTTAGCGACGGATTTCATGTCTTTTGCGCCTGACATCGGACGAGGCTGGCGGGGCACGGTCGATCGGGTCCGCCGCCACAAGCAGAGGGAGGACATTGGAGATGCGGAAGCCGTTTTCTTGGTCTCTTATCGGGATCGGAGCGATTGGCGCGGTTGGCTTGGCCAATCCCGCCTTCGCCCAGCCCAACGCGGTCTGCACCGGCACCTTGGCCGCCGGCACCTATAACAATGTCAGCGTCCCGGCGAACGCGACCTGCACATTCGCTTC
>JAJPIH010000305.1 GCA_021324875.1 Alphaproteobacteria bacterium | reverse complement strand
GGGTGCGCACCGAGACAGGGCTTGAGATCGAGATTATCTCGACCGCAGAAGAGGCGCGGCTGGTCGTTTCCGGTTGCGCGCCGCTGCTCAACCCGCGCGTTCCTTATGCGCTGGTGTTCGATATCGGCGGCGGGTCGACCGAGATCGTGCTGGTGCGGCTGGAGCGCGGCAAGGACCGCCGCCGGCGCCAACCGCGCATCATCGGCTCGATGTCGCTGCCGATGGGGGTCGTGACCCTGACAGACCGCTTTGGCGGCGATGTGTCGCCGGCGACCTATCGCACGATGGTCGAAGAAGCGGCGCAGGCGCTCAAACCCTTCGAGCGCGACTACCGGCTGCGCCGTCACATCCGCACCGGCCGGCTGCAGATGCTGGGTAGTTCCGGCACGGTGACCACGCTGGCCGGCATTCACTTGGCGCTGCCGCGCTATATTCGTGCTCTGGTCGACGGCAGCAGCCTGACCTTTGACCAGATTGCTGCGGTCTCGGCGCATCTGGCGGGGCTCGATCTCGCCGGTCGCGCCGCCAGCCCGTGCGTCGGTCGCGAGCGCGCCGATCTGGTGCTGAGCGGCTGCGCCATTCTCGACGCAATCTGCGAGACCTGGCCGGTTGGCCGGCTGCGCGTCGCCGACCGCGTCGTGCGCGAGGGCATCCTTTTCGACCTGATCCACGGGTAAGCGTGGCAAAAAACATTGGAAACCGCGGCGATCGCCCGCTCGCGGTGCGTGTCCGTCACGCCGGTCGGCGCAAGCCCTCTTCGACCGCATGGCTCGCCCGGCAGCTCAACGACCACTACGTCGCCGCCGCCCGCCGCCACGGCTACCGCTCGCGTGCGGCATTCAAGCTGATCGAGCTTGATGATCGTTTTCATGTGCTCAGGCGTGGTGCCCGGGTTGTCGACATTGGCTGTGCGCCGGGCGGTTGGACCCAGGTCGCGGTCGAGCGGGTCGGCCCGCACGGGGTCGTGGTCGGGGTTGACCGCGCCCCGACCCAAGCCATCGCCGGCGCCCAACTGCTGTGCGCCGACCTGACCGAGACGACGGCGCTGGCCCTGGTGACGGCGGCCCTTGGCGGCGCCCGCGCCGATCTTGTGTTGAGCGACATGGCGCCGCCGACAACCGGTCACGCGGCGACTGACCATCTGCGCATCCTGGCGCTGGCCGAGACCGCCTTTGACCTCGCCGAACAACTCTTGGCGCCGGGCGGGGCCTTTATTGCCAAGGTGTTCCAAGGTGGTGCGGAGGGCGAGCTGCTGGCGCGCCTCAAGCGCGCCTTTGCCGGCGTGCGCCACGCCAAGCCGCCGGCAAGCCGCGCCGAATCGGCAGAGACCTATGTCGTTGCAACAGGCTTTCGCGGGCGGGATTAAACAAGAACCCGCACTATATGTTAGCGCAACGGTTTGGGCGGCGGCGGGCAGGGTGATAGTTCGCTGCCATCGCTCCTGGAGGAACGGATGGAAATCCGGCAGGCGCTGACCTTCGACGACGTGATGCTGGTTCCGGCCGCCTCGGCGGTGTTGCCGAGCGAAACCGACACCCGGTCGCGGCTAACGCGCGAGATCGAGCTCGGCATTCCGCTCGTATCGGCGGCGATGGATACCGTCACCGAAAGCGCACTCGCGATCGCCATGGCGCAGGCCGGAGGGATCGGCGTCATCCATCGCAACATGACCATCGAACAGCAGGCGGCGGAAGTCCGCAAGGTCAAGAAATTCGAAGCCGGGGTGGTCGTCAACCCGGTCACCATCCACCCCGACGAGACGCTCGCCGACGCGCTCAGGCTGATGGCCGACCACCGCATCTCGGGCATTCCGGTCGTCGAGCGGAATTCGCGGCGGCTTGCCGGCATCATTACCAATCGCGATGTGCGCTTTGCCGACGATCCGCGCCAGCCGGTGGCCGAGCTGATGACCAAGGAGCGCCTGGTTACCGTCCGCGAAAACGTCGCCACCGACGAGGCCAAGCGACTTTTGCACCACTACCGCATCGAGAAATTATTGGTCGTCGACGACGCTTATCGCTGCATCGGATTGATTACCGTCAAGGACATCGAAAAAGCGCAGCGATATCCGAATGCGTGCAAAGACGAGCATGGCCGGTTGCGCGTCGCCGCCGCGACCGGGACCGGCAGCGACGGCGTCGAGCGCGCCGAGGCGTTGTTCGACGCCGGGCTCGACGTGCTGGTGGTCGACACCGCGCACGGTCATTCCGACCGGGTCATCGCCGCGGTGCGCGAGATCCGCCGGTTGTCGAACTACACCCAGGTCATCGGCGGTAATGTCGCGACCGCCGACGGCGCCCGGGCGTTGGTCGAGGCCGGCGTCGATGCGGTCAAAGTCGGCATCGGGCCGGGCTCGATCTGCACCACGCGCATCGTTGCCGGGGTTGGCGTGCCGCAATTCACCGCAATCCTCGATACGGTCGACGAATGCCGCAAATTCGACGTGCCGGTCATTGCCGATGGCGGGATCAAATTTTCCGGCGACCTGGCCAAGGCGATCGCCGCGGGCGCCGATTGCGCGATGCTGGGCTCGCTGTTTGCCGGCACCGACGAGGCCCCGGGCGAGGTGTTCCTGTATCAGGGTCGCAGTTACAAATACTACCGTGGCATGGGATCGATCGGGGCGATGGCGCGCGGCTCAGCCGACCGCTATTTCCAGCAGGAGGTGACGAGCACGCTGAAGCTGGTCCCGGAGGGGGTGGAGGGCCGGGTGCCGCACAAAGGGCCGGTCGGCAATATTGTTCATCAACTGATCGGCGGGTTGCGCGCCGCGATGGGCTATACCGGCAACCGCTCGATCAAGGACATGCAGCGCAATTGCACCTTTGTCCGGATTACCGCCGCCGGTCTGCGCGAGAGCCATGTCCATGATATCGCCATGACCAGGGAGGCGCCGAATTATTCGACCGACGGTTGAGGTCGTGGCCAACCCGATTTCGCGGCGCCGGCGAAGGTCATCGCATCCGCGTCTGACAATGTCTGCGCGGAACGCATCACTTGTCGCGCGCAACGGCGCCGCCGAAGGATCGCGGATCGTTCCCCAGCGCTCGTTGAAACGGCGGGCTGCGCCGCGCTGCCATCGGTGAACCCGGGGGCGCGGATCGCCGCGGCGATCGACATTCTTTGCGGCATCGAGCAGGGTGGGCGACCTGCTGACGATGTAGCGGCCGATTACTTCCGTCGCCGGCGCTATATCGGCGCCAAGGATCGGGCGCAGATCTCCGGGCATCTTTACACCGTGCTGCGCCACCGCGCGGCGCTCGATTGGTGGATCGAGCGGGTCGGCGCCGGATCGGCCGCGGCCGACGCCCGCCGCCGGGTTTTCGCCGCCTTGTTGCTGGCCGAGGCCTGGCCCAAGGAGAACATTATTGCCGCCTGTGACGGTGATCGCTTCCGCCCGCCGCCGCTGACGGCCGGCGAGCACCGCCTCGTCGCCGCGCTCAGCGGGCGCAGCTTGCACCATCCGGCGATGCCGCGCGCCGTTGCCAATGACGTACCCCAATGGCTGCTGCCCCATCTGGAGCGCGTGTTCGACGAGGATCTCGCGCGCGAGATGGCGGCCCTCAACGCGTCGGCACCGATCGATCTGCGCGTCAACCTGTTGAAAGCCGACCGCGATCGGGCCTGGCAGGCGCTGGCGGCCGAGGGTATAGCGGTCGTGCCGACGGCGCTGTCGCCGGTGGGGCTGCGGCTGGCAAAGCGGGCGCCGCTCTCCCGGCTGGCCGCATTCCGCGACGGCCTCGTCGAGGTTCAGGACGAAGGCTCACAGATCGCCGCTTTGCTTGCCGACGCACGACCGGGTATGCGGGTTGTCGATTTCTGCGCCGGCGCCGGCGGCAAGACCCTCGCCCTCGCTGCCGGCATGGCCAACCGCGGCAAGCTCGTAGCCTGCGATGTCGCCGCCTACCGGCTGGAACGCGCCGGCCGCCGGCTGCGCCGCGCCGGTGTCGCCAATGTCGAGCGCCGGGTGCTGGCGAGCGAACACGACAAATGGGTCAAGCGCCACGCCCAGGGCTTTGATCGCGTCTTTGTCGACGCGCCTTGCCTTGGAACCGGCACCTGGCGGCGCAATCCCGACGCCAAATGGCGCATGCAGGCGCGCGATCTGGCCGAGCTGCGTCCGCGCCAGCAGAATATCCTGGCCAGTGCCGCACGCCTGGTGCGCCCCGGCGGCCGCCTCGTTTACGTCACCTGTTCGCTGCTGCGCGAGGAGAACGAGGAGCAAGCTGAAGCGTTTTTGGCCGGGCATCCCGATTTTGCGATCGTCCCGGTGCGGCACGCCTGGGCGCAAACGATTGGCGGCAACGCCCCCGCCGCCGGCGACTATCTGCGCCTGACCCCCGCGCGGCACGGCACCGACGGCTTTTTCGTCGCGATCTTTGCGCGGATCGGCCAAAATTCCCGAGACCCGAGGGACCCATCGCGATGACCGACCGCATCCTGATTCTCGATTTCGGCAGTCAGGTTACCCAGCTGATCGCCCGCCGCGTGCGTGAGAGCGGCGTCTATTGCGAGATCCACCCCTACACGATCGACGAGGCCAAGGTTCGCGACTTTGACCCGCGCGCGGTCATCCTGTCGGGCGGCCCCGCCTCGGTCACCGCGGGCACCGCACCGCGGGCGCCCGATATCGTCTTCCGGCTCGGCGTGCCGGTGCTCGGCATCTGCTATGGCATGCAGACGATGTGCGACGAATTGGGCGGGCGCGTGACGCTGAGCGAACACCAGGAATTCGGCCGCGCCTTTATTGATATTCTCGATGATTGCCGGTTGTTCGAGGGCTTATGGAAGAAGGGCGAACGCGCCGAGGTGTGGATGAGCCATGGCGACAAGGTCGACGCCTTGCCCGCCGGGTTTCGCGCGGTCGCCGCCAGCGAAGCCGCACCCTTTGCCGCGATCGCCGACGACAGTCGCGGTTTTTACGGTGCGTTGTTTCACCCCGAGGTCGCGCACACCCCGCAGGGGGTGGAATTGCTGCGCAATTTTACCCACAAGGTGGCCGGGTGCCGCGGCGATTGGACGATGGCGCTCTACCATGCCCAGATCGTCGAGCGCCTGCGCCGCCAGATCGGTCATGGCAATGTCGTGTTGGGTCTGTCGGGCGGGGTCGATTCGGCGGTCGCCGCGGCCCTGTTGCATGAGGCGGTCGGCGACCAGCTGACCTGCATTTTTGTCGACACGGGGATGCTGCGCGCCGGCGAGGCCGAAGAGGTCGTCGATCTGTTCCGCCGGCATTACAACATCCCGCTCATCCACCGCGATGCTGGCGAACAGTTTCTGGCGCGGCTCGAAGGGGTTCACGACCCCGAAGAAAAGCGCAAGCGGATCGGCGCCGCCTTTGTCGATGTGTTCGAGGAAGAGGCGCAAAAGCTTGGCGATGTCGAGTTTCTGGCGCAAGGGACGCTCTACCCCGACGTGATCGAATCGACCAGCGCCCAGGGCGGGCCGTCGGTAACGATCAAATCGCATCACAATGTCGGCGGGCTGCCCGAGCGCATGAAATTGCGCCTTGTCGAGCCGCTGCGCGAACTTTTTAAAGACGAGGTGCGGGCGCTCGGCCGCGAACTCGGCCTGCCCGAGCGGATTGTCGGCCGCCATCCGTTTCCGGGGCCGGGGCTCGCGATCCGCATCCCGGGCGAGGTCACCCGCGACAAGGTCGAGATCCTGCGCAAAGCCGATGCGGTATTCATTGAGGAGATCCGCAACGCCGGGCTCTATGACGCGATCTGGCAGGCCTTTGCGGTCTTGCTGCCGGTGCGCAGTGTCGGGGTCATGGGCGACGCGCGCACTTACGACTATGCCTGCGCCTTGCGCGCGGTAACCTCGACCGACGGGATGACCGCCGACACCTTCGCGTTCGCGCATGAATTTCTGGGCAGAACCGCGACCCGCATCATCAACGAAGTGCGCGGTATCAACCGGGTGGTTTACGATGTGACGTCAAAACCCCCCGGCACCATCGAGTGGGAATGAGGGGGAATACTAATCGGTAAAAGAGAATAGAGCGGCGTATTAAATCCGCATCCACTTCCGCAAATTTAATCGATAGTCATCACTCGAGTGGCGGTTCCTGACGCGCACAAGAACAACCGATCCTTGGCCGCCCGCAAGATCAAGTGCGAGGCGGCATAGTACTGGCAGTTTTCGTGTGGATTGGCAATTCTCGTGCCATCTGCCGATAGCCGCTTGTGGCCGGTGCGCGTTCCTGAAGGAAGGGAACGGGCAATCGCCGTCACGCCGCCGCATCTGCGATCGGGTCAAGGCCAAGCGCTACGCGACCAGTGAACCGATGCTGACGTTTTGCCGACAGCGGATGGAATTGCCCGCCATGCGCGTCGCGCAACAGCCGCTCAAGCCCGGCATTGCGGTAAAAGCCGGCGCCGCCCGCCACTTCCAATGCCTTCTCCACCGTCGCCAACACATGCTCGGCGACAATCGTCTTGCGCACCAGCATGGCATTGGCGATGTCGAGCGTCATTGCGAAGTCGAAATCGTTGGCCAGGCGGACCATGTCGTCAATAGCAAGCTCAGTCATTGTCAACTCGTTGGTCAATTCGCCCAGCAGGTAAGGCACGGTCGGATCGCCGCTGCGCTTGCGGGCCAGCAAGGCTGCGATCCCTGCCGCGGCCTCCGCGACCCCGGCGTAAACCGACATGATCAGCGGCAGCGCCACGGTCAGGATCACATTCCACGCCGGATGAAAGCGGCCGCGCGGCCGCCGTAGCGCGACTGCATCCTCGGGCACAAAAACGTTGTCGAGAATGATCGTGTGGGAGCCCGTTGCACGCATGCCGAGCGCATGCCAATCGTCGGCTACCGCAATCCCCGGCGCAGCGAAAGGAACGGCGAAATGGAGGACCTGCCAGCCCTCTTCTGCATCGTTGAACGGTGCGGAGGTGACCAGGATATCGCCCCTGGGTGAACCGCTGCCGAACGGCTTTCGGGCGCTGACACGGAAGCCGCCGGCGGCGCGCTCCATCGTACCGTTCGAATCCATCCAATCGTTGGCGCCGGTCGAAATGAGCACCGTCTCGTTGGAGGCAACCCGCTCCAACAGCGCCCTTCCCGGCCGGCCGTTTTTGTGGCGATAGACCGCAGCCGCGACGAGATGCTGGTGCATCGAGAGCGCCAGGGCGGTCGAGGGGCAGTAATGGGCAAGCCGGCGCAGAAACCCGCACATCGCGCTGTGACGCGCGCTGCCGCCGCCAAGCTCGGTTGGAACGAGCGCCGAAAATACCTTGTACTCTTTCAGAATATCGTAGTTTCCGGAAACGAAGATATCGCCTTGATCGCAGGCTGCCGCGCCTTCAGCAAAGCGCGGCCCGATGCTCTCCGCGAGCGCTTGCAGATCGAGAAATTGGGTCATGGCGGCACCTCCCTGCGCGCTGTGGCAGAAGCTTGATGTCGTCAGAGCGGACACACAACTTCAAAATCTGAAGTATCGCCGGCCGCCTTTTCCGCTAGGATAGGGCATGGCTGAGAAACATGGATACGGTCAGTTCTGCCCGATCGCGGTTGCCGCCGAGATAGTCGCCCAGCGATGGATGCCGCTGGTCATCCGCGAGCTGTTGTGCGGCAGCGTACGTTTCAACGATCTGCAGCGCGGTGTGCCGCGGATGTCGTCGGCGCTTCTGGCGCAACGTCTCAAGCAGCTGCAGTTCGCCGGCATTGTCGAGCGCCGGCGTGGAACCGGCGGCGGGGCCGAGTATCACCTGACGCGAGCCGGCCGCGAGCTTTTTCCGGTTGTCGAGGCCATGGGGCTCTGGGCGCAGCGCTGGCTGCGCCACGATCTCGTTGATACCGCGAATTTGGACTCCGACCTTTTGATGTGGAACATTCGCCGCAACGTCGCGGCCCATGTGCCGCAGCGAGATCGTCGGTTTGTGGTCGAATTCCGGCTCTTCGGCGTACCGGTCAACCGACGCCGTTATTGGCTGGTCTTCGAAAGCGGTATCGTTGATCTGTGCTACCGCGATCCCGGCTTTGACGTCGATCTTTTCGTCGAAGCCAATTTGCGCATGCTGACGCAAATCTGGCTCGGCCACATTCCGCTCAAGGAAGCCGTTCGCGACGGCCGGCTCCGGCTTGGCGGCGCGCGCGCCGAGGTCAAAGCGTTCGGTTCGTGGTTCGCGCTCAGCATGTTTGCGGCGGCGGGCGCGGAACCGGCCGGGCCGGGTGAACATGCCGTCGGCGAAAGTCCGGGAGCACGGGTTTCGGCGGAGAGTTCCTTTGATATGCCCCCGCCGCACAGCGATCGCCCGTCACTCGATGGTGACCGCGTGAAGCCGTAGCGTCGATAAAACTGTCTCGCCTTGTCGTCCCGGATTACGGACGACGCGGGCGTGGGATGCGATCTGATTATTTGCTTGCGGAAGGGCGCGGCATAGTAATCGACGGCCACCCGAGGCGCGAAATGCGAACAGCACCAACCACCAGCGCTCGCGCGACGGCGTGTGTTAGACCGCGCTCGACATCATCGATTGCAGCTGTTCGCGGCTGGCGGGGATGAGACCGGCGTCGGCGAGACGCATGATCCACTCGCCCCAGCCGGCACCGATTGCGCAGGCTCGTGCGATCATTTCGCGCGCTTCGGCAATGCGTCCCAGCGCCATCAGCACCCCGGCCCGCCGGCAAAGGAACTCGGGCTCGTCCGGGTACTCGGCGCAGCTCGCATCGAGGTCGCTCAGCGCGCCGGCGAGATCGCCCGCGAAGGCCTTCGCCGTCGCCTCGCTCGCACGATCATGGGCGCGGCCATAGGCGAGCAGGCGCGCCAGCTCGCTAATCGGATCTGGATGGTCATCCACGCGCAGATCGACAACCCGACCATTGTGCGCGTGACCGGCACCCTTGGCGGCGCAAACGATCAGCGCTGCGGCCTGAGACCCGCGAATATCGCCGCCCTCTTTTTGCGCGGCTGACAATGCCGATAGCAGCCTCTCCGCCAAATCCCCGCCCGTCTTCGCGAAAGCCGCGGCCATCGCCGGCCACACCACATCGCATACCGCCATGTTGGCCTGCGCCACACAATGATTGCCGACAATGTGCCCGGCCGCCGCGACACAGCGTTGTCCGGTAAACACTGCGGCTCGGCCCTGCGTATCAAGCATCGCCACCTGACGCATTTCCGCGCCTGAATCGGCGCGCCGAACGGTCTCCAACGCCTGTTGCGGCGTAGCGCCCTGTTTCAGCAGTTCGAGACCTCGGTAGCCATAAACCGGATCGCTGAACGCTTGGCAAACAATGGCGCCGACACCGGCTTCGATCCACGGCACGATTCGGCCCGCGGCAAAAAAGCGGGACTGGACGGCAATGCCAATCTGCCGCGTATGCGGATCATGTCCGATGATGGAGTAAGTCATCGTCGTCATCACCACCGATCATTGCAGTCATGAGTGCAATATTGCATGACTGGCGAGGTTGGTGTCGATCGGTTCGCAGGGCCAGGCGTCCTCGGCATTCGGCTCCGCGAGGCCGCGCGCCCGGCTCGGCAAATACCGCAAATACCGCTGCGCCCCGGTAGAGAAGCTCATCGAGCAGAGGGTTTGCTATACTCGGCCGCGCCGCAGAGCAAGGGGGGCCGACCCTTTGGCAAGCCGCCCGAGGTTATTTCATCCTAACGGTTAATTCCGGTGCGCGATTTTTGCACGGCGTTTGCGCCATGGCTCCGCCCCGTTGGGCCAATATGCCGGTCATTCGGCCTCATCATGTCATGTTCTTGCACCGGTAGCGGCGGTGTGAGGTTTAAATTGACCCGTCGATGTAAAATTCCGGTCGTGTTCCCCCTCCCAGATAATCAAAGCTGCTTGCGCCCCGCCATCAACCAGTCCTGGCCAGGGAACCAACAAATTTCTCAAACGTTTAACTGTGGCCTTATCGCGTGTCGAGGGGGAACGCATCTGATATCTTTAAGCGGTCAACCGTCGCAGGCCAAGAAATTCGTCATGAGAACGAAATGAGAATAGACAGAGAGCACGCGATGCGGGCGGATCAAGAACCTTGGTTTATGAGAGGGGGCGGTGAGCTTGGCGCCTTGATCCGCGCCCACGATTGGAGCTCAAGTTCCCTTGGTCCTCCGAGCGCCTGGTCGCAAAGCCTCAAAACGGCCGTGCGGATCATGTTGACCTCGCGCCAGCCCATCTGGATCGGCTAGGGCAAGGATCTCATCTATCTCTACAACGACCCCTACAAGTCGATCATCGGCGGCAAGCACCCTTGGGCGCTGGGGAAGCCCACACGTCTCGTCTGGCAGGAGATTTGGCCGGAGATCGGGCCGATGCTGGCGACCGCCATGAGAGGAGACGAGGGCATATATGTGGAAGAACAGCTCCTGATCATGGAGCGGCATGGCTATCCGGAGGAGACATACTACACTTTTTCATACAGCCCGATCCCGAACGACAACGGAGAAGCAGGCGGCATCATCTGCGCCAACACCGACGACACCCGTCGTGTCATTGGCGAGCGGCAGACCCGTTTGCTCCGCGATTTGGCCGCACAATCGGTGGCCGCGCGCACCGTCGCCGATGCCTGCGAGCGCTGTGCGGCCGCTCTTGCGACAAACCCGCGCGACCTGCCCTTTGCGTTGATCTATCTCGGCGATGACGGGTCCGGATTTCGTCGCGCCGGGGCAAGCGGCATTGGCCCCGGACATCCTGCAGCCGTAAGGCGCGCAACGCGTGACGACACGCCGTGGCCGCTCGCCGAAGCGGTGGCGTCAAACGAACCCCAGCTGGTCACAACCCTTGCCAGCCGGATCGCGCAGCCGCTTCCATCGGGAAGCTGGCACCAGCCTCCGTACCAAGCGGCGGTCATTCCCATCCCCGGCAGCGGCGAAAGAGGCAGTGTCGGCGCGCTCGTCGTCGGGCTCAATCCGTTTCGCCGCTTCGATGACAGCTATCGCGGCTTCTTGTCGCTGACGGCGGGACAGATCGGCACTGCGATTGGACATGCCGTTGCGTACGAGGAGGAGCGGCGCCGGGCTCAGGCGCTGGCCGAAATCGATCGGGCCAAAACCGTTTTTTTCTCCAATATCAGCCACGAATTTCGGACCCCACTGACGCTGATGATGGGGCCGATCGAGGAGGCCATCGCCGAAGGGGATGATCTGCCTCCGAAGCTCAGGCAGCGCCTTGACATGGCCCACCGCAAATCCTTGCGTCTGTTGCGGCTGGTCAACTCGCTCTTGGATTTTTCGCGGATCGAAGCCGGACGGGTTCGTGTGCTCTTTCAGCCCACAGACCTGGCGTCGCTGACAAGCGAACTGGCGTCCTCGTTCCGGGCCGCCACGGAAAAAGCCGGGCTGCGGCTGGTCGTGGAAACCCCGCCTCTCGATCACCCCGTCTTCGTCGATCAGGAGATGTGGGAGAAGATCGTCCTCAACCTTATCTCGAATGCTTTCAAATTCACCTTCGAGGGTGAAATCAGGGTGCGGCTTCACACCGCCGGTCACATGGCGGTGCTCGTCGTCAGCGATACCGGAATTGGCATTCCTGCGGCCGAATTGCCGAAATTGTTTGAGCGCTTTCATCGCGTGGAAGGGGCGCAAGGCAGGTCCTATGAGGGATCGGGCATCGGGCTGGCGCTGGTCAACGAACTGGTGCGACTGCATGGCGGCTCGATCACGGTCGTGAGCGAGCCCGGTCGCGGAACCAGTTTTACCGTCGAGATTCCTCTGGGCAGCAATCACCTGCCGGCGGAACAGGTTCTGCTGGATAAAACCGACAACCCTCCTCCATCGGTGCGCACCGCGGCGTTCGTGCAGGAGGCCTTGCGCTGGCTTCCCGATCAGGCTGAGCCGGGCGATGCCGAACTTGAATCACCTTTCGAGATCGACCGGGGCAGAGGCGGCGCGCCCCGCCATCGCGTCGTGCTTGCGGACGACAATGCCGACCTTCGCGACTATGTCGCGCGGATCCTGCGTGAGCAAGGCTATGCCGTCGAGCCTGTGGCGGATGGCGAGGCGGCGCTGGCGGCGGTGCGGCGGCAAAAGCCCGATTTGTTGATAACCGACATCATGATGCCGCGGCTGGACGGGTTTGGCCTGATTCGCGCCATTCGCCAGGACGCCAGCCTCGAGGACCTGTCGGTCATCATGCTGTCGGCGCGCTCCGGGGAGGAAGCGCGGGTCGGAGGCCTCGACGCCGGCGCCGACGACTATCTGATCAAGCCCTTTTCGGCGCGCGAATTGATTGCGCGCGTCGAATCCCGCCTGAGCCTCGCGCGCGTCAGACGGGAGGCGACTGCGGCGCTGCGTGAGAGCGAGGCGCGCTTCCGGGCGCTGGCCACAGCCAGTTCCGACGTGCTCTACGGGATGAGTCCGGATTGGAAACAGATGCGGCAATTGGATGGGCGCGGATTTCTTGCCGACACCCGGGAAGTCACCGACAATTGGATCGACGACTACCTGTTTCCGGAAGACCAGCCACAAGTATTGGCGGCCATTAGCGACGCGGTGAGCCGCAAGGGATTGTTTGAGCTCGAACACCGCGTCCGGCGGGTCGACGGTTCGGTGGGATGGCTGCTGTCGAGAGCCATTCCCATTCTGAACGATCGGGGTGACATCGTCGAGTGGTTCGGAATGGCCGCCGACGTCACCGACCGCAAAATCGCCGAGAATGCGCTGCGCGATGAGACGCGGTTTTTGGACATGCTCAATAAGACGGGGGCGGCCATTGCCGGCGAGCTCGATCTTGAACGGCTGGTGCAGACGGTAACAGACGCGGGCGTCGAACTGACCGGCGCTCAATTTGGAGCCTTCTTTTACAAAGTTGAGAATGACGGCGCTGAGCGCTACCTGCTCCACACCCTGGCGGGCGCGGACGAGTCGGCGTTCGCGGAGTTTCCGATGCCGAGGAAGACGGCCGTCTTTGCGCCGACTTTCGAGGGCACCGGGATCGTCAGATCTGACGACATCACGACAGACTTCCGATATGGGAAGAACGCCCCGTACCGGGGCATGCCGAAAGGTCACCTTCCGGTACGCAGCTATCTCGCGGTGCCGGTTGTCTCGCGCAGCGAAAAGGTGATCGGGGGCCTATTTTTCGGGCATTCCGAGCCGGGCCGCTTCAGCGAACGCCATGAACGTCTGATGGCGGGCATCGCCGCCCAGGCCGCGGTCGCCATCGACAATGCGCGCCTCTATCAGGCGGCGCAGCGAGAAATCGAGCAGAGGACCGCGGCGGAAGCCGCATTGCAGCAACTCAACGAGCAGCTGGAGACGCGGGTTGTCGAAGAGATCGAAATTCGGCGCAAGGCCGAGGCGGCTTTGCAGCAAGCCCAGCGGATGGAGTCGCTCGGCCAGCTAACCGGCGGAGTGGCCCATGATTTCAACAATCTATTGCAGCTTATTTCCGGGAACTTGCAGCTGCTCGGCAAAGACATGGCCGGCAACGAGAAAGCCGAGCGACGTATTCAAAACGCGCTGACCGGGGTTACCCGGGGCGCACGCTTGGCATCACAGTTGCTCGCCTTCGGCCGGCGTCAGCCTCTCGAACCCAAGGTCATCAACATTGGCCGGCTCGTGCGTGGGCTCGACGAAATGCTGCGCCGCGCTCTGGGAGAGGAAATCGAGGTCGAGACCACGATCTCGGGAGGTTTGTGGAACACCTTTGCCGATCCCGGACAGATCGAGAATGCCCTGCTCAACCTCGCAATCAATGCGCGGGACGCGATGAACGGTGTCGGCAAGCTGACCATCGAAGTTGGCAATGCATTTCTCAGCGACGACTATGCCCGCATCCATCCCGAGGTCACGCCTGGCCAGTATGTCATGCTCGCCGTGACCGACACCGGCGTGGGAATTCCGCCGGAGATCATGGACAAGGTCTTCGAGCCGTTCTTTACCACGAAGCCGGAAGGGCAAGGCACCGGGCTTGGCCTTTCGATGGTGTATGGCTTTGCCCGACAATCCAACGGGCATGTGAGCATCTACTCGGAGATCGGACAGGGCACGACCGTAAAGCTGTATCTGCCGAGATCGCAGGATGCCGAGGATGTGCTTGTCGATATTGACCAACAGGCCCCGCTTGGAGGAATCGAAACAATCCTGGTTGTGGAGGATGACGAAGAGGTCAGAACCACGGCGGTCGAACTGCTGTCGGACCTCGGCTACCGGGTTCTGAAGGCCGCTGATGCCGCGAGCGCTCTTGCCATCGTCGAAAGCGGCATCCCGATCGATCTGCTCTTTACGGATGTCGTCATGCCGGGACCGATGCGCAGCCCGGAGCTGGCGCGCAAGGCGCGCGAACGGCTTCCCGGCATCGGCGTTCTTTTCACATCCGGATATACCGAGAACGCCATTGTCCACGGTGGGCGCCTCGATGAAGGGGTCAACCTGTTGCCAAAGCCCTACACCCGGGAGGCGCTTGCGCGAAAGGTCAGACATGTGCTGGCAACGCGCTATCAGCCGGCGAACGCGCACGCGCCGGCGACCTCGCTGTTTGCTTTCTCATACAACAGCGCAGCGGTCTCGACACAAAACCCACCGACTGGAGCCAGTGCGCAGAAGATTTTGTTGGTCGAGGATGAAGCGCTGATCAGGCTGACTGCGGCTGAGATGCTTCAAGACCTCGGTTACGAGGTGCTGGAAGCAGGAAGTGCGCAGGAGGCGAGAGCGGCACTGCAAACCTATTCGATCGATGTGTTGATGACGGATGTGCAGTTGCCCGATCAATCCGGCATCGAATTGGCAGAACATGCGCGCGCGATCCATCCCGCAATCGGCGTCGTATTTGCCACCGGCAGAAGCGAGCTTGCGGGGGCGGGCGAGGCGCAAACGGCACGGAGCGTCCTGCTGCAGAAGCCTTATGAGACGGGGGATATCGAGCGTGCGCTCGCGCAGCTGCGCGGCATGACGGGCGGAGCGTCGACGTCAATATAACACCATCCTGGTCTCGGCACGACCAGGGGGTTCCGGCAGTTCGCAGATTGCCGTTCCGCTTTGCAACCCATCCCGGTTGGACGGCAATAAGCCTGGCCTTTGTGACTTGTCGCAAATTGCGAGAGAGCGTGCGCGTTATGTGGAGCCGTGATTACATGAAAATTTAGCAGCGCGGGATGGACTGCAGTGGCGTCGAAGGAAACTGGAAGTCGATCACCGGCAAGATCAAAGCGAAGTGAAGCAGCTCACCAACCAGTTTCTCGACCGGATTGCGGGCCGCCAGCACCAGCTCGCCAGGACCAGCTCAAAGGCAAAATTCGGGAGCGCTCTTGGAACCGTGAAGGGTTCAGGCGCGCAAACTGGTGGAACGTGCAGAACTGGTCATCGCTTATGAGTAGGGGAAGCCCGGGGGCCGGCCGCCACGGCCGCCCTTTCATCTTTAACTCAGTCGCCACTGCTTGGCCAGAAGCGGGGCGAGGGTCAGGCAGAGCGGGACGGGCGGCCGGGGTGGCGGGCGCCTCACCGCCGCAACCAAGAAATCAAGCGCCTCCTGCAAGCTCGCCTGCGTATAGGGTTTGCCGATCACACCGATCGCACCGCAAAAGTCATCCGGAACGCGCTTGGGGTTCGCCGTGACAAAAACCACGCCGATTCCGGCCTGAACAAAAGCCCTTCCAACCTCCATTCCGGTCGGCCCATCGGCGAGGTGTACATCGACAAGCGCAAGATCAGCCGGTTCGCGCCCGACCAGTTCCATGGCTGCGCTCAATGACGACGCGCAGCCCGCGACGGTATGGCCGGCTTCCTCGACATAAATCTCAAGCTGCATCTGCAGCAAAGCTTCGTCCTCGACGATCAGCACGCGGAGCGGATCGGTCACGTCATTCTCCTTGTCGGAACGCGGCGATCGGAAGGTCGAGGCCGATAGGGAGGATGATTCATTCATATATCCGAGAACACGCCATATCCGAGAACAGCGGGCGCAAAACGGGTGGGCAAGCATGTCGGATCAACTCACGCCAGCCGTCTTTGATCGCTCCTCCCAGGCGCATTGCACGAAGGCACTGGGTCAATCTCCCGTCAGACGGCCGGTGTCACGAGCCTCCTCAGGCCCATGACTGTGCTGTCCGACCAAGCAAATTTCTACAGCGTATGGGCGAAGAATGTCCAGTTGCGACCATAACGCCGATGGCGGTCGATGGTTCCTGCTCAACCAGGCGCCAACAGCGCCGCTCAATCCGGATAGACACCCCGCAGCACCTCGTGGAAGTGCTGTTTGACCGCACTCTGGCAGCCGCAGGCGCCGCGGGCCAGGGCGTCGGGATCGAGAATTGCCAGGGCGCCTCGGTGGGTGCCGATCAGCCCCCGTGCCTTCAGCAGTTGAATTACCCGGCTGACATAGCTGCGCCCCACACCGAGCAGTGCCGCCAACTGCTCTTGGGTCAGGACAAGTCGCTCGCTGCCGGTGCGTTCCATCGCCGATATCAGCCATTTGCTGGCGCGCTGCTCGATCGGATGGGCGGCGTTGCAAGCCACGGATTGAAACACCTGCGCCAGCAGGCAATCGGCGTAGCGGGCGAATAAATTCCGGATGGCTGGCGATTGCTGCTTTGCCGCCTCAAGCTCCTCGATGCGCATGCGGAAGCACGGACCTTCGAATTGCACTTCCGCCCGCGCGTAAGCCGGAAGCAAACCCTGGCTGACGACCCCGCCGAGCGCGCCTTCCCGCCCCACCAGCGCAGTTTCGACCGATTTGCCGTCGTCGAGAGCCACCCGGAACGCCAAGAGCGTGGAATTACAGGGAAAGACCACTTCACGGACATGATCGCCCGGATGGTAAATGACCTGACCGGCCGACAATCGGTCGAGCTTGAGCTTCGGCTCAATCAGCGCAAGGTCTTGCGGTCGCAGCGCTCTCAGCAGATTGTTGACGGGAGGAACGGAATTCATGGGGTATTCTCAGACTACGCGGGAATGAGATTCGACATTAGTGTTCACTTATGGACAGACGCATCGGGCTTTTACGTATACTATTGGACACAGAGGCGACGCAACGCTTGAGGATCTTCATTTGACCTCTGATCGGATAAACGGGGATGCCGCCCCGGCAATCAACGGCTCGTATTTTCCGTCGGGTGACGCCTTTTTGCGTTCGGTCCTGGATGCGTCATTGGATTGTATCAAGGTCATCGGGCTCGACGGGCGCTTGGCCTATATGAACGCCAATGGCCTGTGCGTGATGGAGATCGACGATTTCTCGCAAGTCGCGAATGCCTGCTGGTGGGATCTCTGGCCGGCCGGCGCCGCCAATGACATCAAGATCGCCGTCGATGCGGGTCGAAAAGGACAGCCCACGCGATTTGAGGCGTTCTGTCCGACCGCGAAAGGGACTCCGAAATGGTGGGATGTGTCGGTCTCCCCCGTACAAGACGAAAACGGCCGCGTGACCCATCTGGTTTCCATTTCCCGCGATATCACCGACCGCAAGCGCGCCGAAGAAGCGCTGGCCGACAGTGAAACACGCGCTGTCGAGAGCCAAAGACAGCTCCACGCCATTGTCGATTCGATAGATCAAATGGTCTGGTCGGCAACCGCCAATGGGCATCACGATTTCCATAACCGGCAATGGCAGGAATTTACCGGCAATACCGAAGGATGGGCCAGTCCCGAAGCCTGGATTGAGCTGTTTCATCCCGATGAACGCGAAACTGCGCGGGCGGAGTGGCGATCCTGCGTTGCGTCGGGCGAGCCATTCCACGTCGAAGGCCGGCTGCGCCACAGCTCCGGCGACTATCGCTGGGTCTTGTGCCGCGCCCAATGCGTGCGGGATCAGGAGGGCAGGATTGTGCGCTGGTACGGAACCTGCACCGATATCCACGATCTGAAGGCGGCGCAGGAAGCCAACGAACTGCTTGCCGGCGAACTCGCACACCGCATCAAGAACATTTTCGCGGTCATCTCGAGCCTGATCACGCTTTCGGCGCGCGAGCGGCCGGAGTTGAGACAGCACGCCGCGACGATCCGGCAACGGATTGCGGCGCTCGCCACCGCGCACGACTATGTGCGCCCCCATACCCCGCAATCCGCTCCCCGCGAAGGGCCGCGTACATTCCAGGGGCTGCTGCGGCTGCTGCTGACCCCATACCTGCAGGACGGCCAGACAAGGATTGAGATTACGGGACCCGATGCGCCGATCGGGCCGAAATCCGCCAGCCCGATTGCGTTGGTGCTCCACGAGCTTGCCACCAATGCCGCCAAATACGGCGCCCTTTCGACGGCGGCGGGGCGGCTTTCAATCGCGTGTAAACCCTCCAATCAAAGCTACGAGGTCCTGTGGCGGGAGGAGGGCGGCCCCGCGATCTCCGGCGAACCGGAGCGGACCGGATTTGGAACCGTCTTGTCGGACCGCATTCTGATCGCGCAGTTGGGCGCCGAAATCTCGCGCTCGTGGCGTCCCGATGGCCTTGAACTCAAACTGGTCATCCCGGCCGAAAGAATGCGCAGCTAAATGCATGCCGCAACAGGGTCCTTCCCGGTTTCTTGGCGCTCTCCGGCACCGGCATGCGAAGGATTAGGCTTAATTTCGGCAGCGGATTGGCATGACTTAAGAAAGCTCGCGCGCCTGGCGAGCGGTTTTGAGGACAGCTTGTCGATCGTCGCTTAACCTTGATTGACCCGCCGCCTTCACCATATGGGCGCCGGCAAAGGGGGCGGGCGCGGTCCGCGCCGCCCGGTCGACTGCCGCGCCCGACTCCAAGTCATCAAACCGCGTGCACGCTCGCCTCGCGCTTCCACAGACGCAACTCGCGGCACCGGGTCATGAACATAACGACATCCGCGGCGGTCTTAATCGGGATGACGCCCTCATCAGGTGTAATCCCGGCCCTGCTGATGAGCGGCATGGCGGCTTCGCTACAGGCGATAAACTTTGCGTGCGCGAAGGCGTCGCTGACGAAGTCCTTGGCGGTGGCTTCGCGAGCGAGGAGCTTGGCGCCGTCCGCCGACAGCACAATGACGACCGCGTCGTAGAGTACCGAAGGGCCGCCATTCACCTTCTGCTGTGCGGGATGCAGCCCGCCGCCGCTGTCGGTGAAGCCGCCAATCTTTGGCGCAATAAATTCGACCTGCGCGCCCTCCTCCGCGGCGACCTTTTCGATCGCTTTGAGCAGGCTGGCGTCGCTGCCATCGGCGGCCAGCACGCCGAGTTTGCGCCCCTTGAAGCTTTTCGGGCCGTTCCTGACGATACTGAGCGCCGGCGAGCCGGGAAGGTCGGCGATTGGTTTGCGGGCCGGCTCGGCTGCCTTGGGTATCTCCTTGAGGCCGAGCCCATCGGCCACCCGCCTGGCGAGCTCGGCGTCGACATTGATCAGATGCGACACCATGCGCGAGCGGATCGCCGGATTGTCGCATTTGCTCAGTTCGAAGACGAACGCGTCCTGGATGTGGGTCTGCTCCACCGCGGTCTGGCTGATATAGAATTGCCGCGCTTGGCTGTAATGGTCGGCGAATTTCTCGCCGCGGCTGCGCTGTTTTGGGGCCGCGATCTCTTCAGGGAAGCTGGTGATGCCGCGCTCGGGTCGTTCGCGTGGTCCTTCGCCCCAGGAATTGGGCTCGTAATTGACCCGGCCCTTGGGATTGACCATCGCCATCTGGCCGTCCTGCTGCAGCGTATGGAACGGACATTTGGGCGCGTTGATCGGCAAAAACGTGAAATTGGGGCTGCCCAGCCGCTTCAGCTGGGTGTCGAGATAGGAGAAATTGCGTCCTTGCAGCAGCGGGTCATTGGTGAAATCGATACCGGGTACGATGTTTTGTGTGCAGAACGCGACCTGTTCCGTCTCGGCAAAGAAATTGTCGACACAACGGTCGAGCACGAGGCGGCCGACCCGGCGCACCGGTATCAGCTCCTCGGGAATGAGCTTGGTCGCATCCAGAATATCGAAGGGGAATTGGTCGGCGAACGCGTCGTCAAACAGCTGAAGCCCCAGTTCCCACTCCGGAAAATCGCCGCTCTGGATCGCGTTCCACAGATCGCGGCGGTGGAAGTCCGGGTCAGCGCCATTGATCTTCACCGCCTCGTTCCACACCACCGACTGCAACCCGAGCTTCGGCTTCCAGTGGAATTTGACATAGGTCGACTGGCCCCGCGCATTGATGAGCCGGAAGGTGTGGACCCCAAAACCTTCCATGAATCGAAAAGAGCGGGGAATGGCGCGGTCGGACATCGCCCACATCACCATGTGGGTCGCCTCGGGCATCAGCGAGACGAAGTCACAAAAATTGTCGTGCGCGGTTTGCGCTTGTGGAAAGCCGCGATCAGGCTCCGCTTTTGCCGCATGGATCAGGTCGGGGAATTTGATCGCGTCCTGAATAAAGAAAACCGGGATGTTGTTGCCGACAATGTCCCAATTGCCTTCCTTGGTGTAAAGCTTGACCGCAAAACCGCGGACGTCGCGGGCGAGGTCGGCCGAACCCTTGTTCCCGGCAACGGTTGAAAAACGCACAAATGCCGGTGTCTTCTCACCGGCGCGCTGAAAGAGGTCGGCGCTGGTGATCTCGGCCAGCGACTCGTAGTTCTCAAAAAATCCGTGGGCGCCAAAGCCGCGTGCATGCACGACGCGCTCCGGGATACGCTCGTGGTCGAAATGAAAGAGTTTCTCCCGGAAATGCTGGTCTTCGAGGAGCGTAGGGCCGCGCGCGCCGGCCCGAAGCGAATTCTGATCATCGGCAACCGGCGCCCCTTGTTGGGTCGTCAGCACATCCATCCCACGCCGGGCGGTCTGGTGTGTCTCGCCGCCCGCGCCGCGCGCGATTTCCGCGTCCGCCAATTTTGCTTTCGACAGGGGTTGAGGTTGCTTGGTCGAGTTCACTTGAATTTCTCCACAACAGGGCAGGGCTGAGCCACGCCGCGCGGGCGTCGTCGGCCGTTTTGCAACCGGCCCCTGCTCCCTCCCTGCTATCGGTGGCGTGGCGCGCGAGCCGAGTGTGTCGCCGGGTCGCGGCGTCAGAAGTCAGGCCAACCTGGTGGCAAGCTGCGCCTTGCGGGTCTTGAACTCACGCGACATCGTTTCAAGCTGGGTTTTGTCAAATTCATCGCGGGCACAACTGAAACCGGTGCTTTCCTCCTCGCCCACGTGATGCTCGATCAGGTCCTAGAGCACTTTGAGCTCTGCCGTCCACTCCTCGCTCATCGTGTCGGGCATGCTGATCATTTTGTCGACTTGCTGCTCGACCATTTCGTGCTCGCTCGTGCCTTCATAGCCGAACTTTCGCGACTCCTCTTCCGTCCCCGCTTCCAGCCGCCGGTAGAGGATCTCCTGTTCCGCCTGAAGATGCGGCAACAGCTTGTCTCTCATTTCAGAAAACAGCCGAACCCGTTCGCCGGCGTCTTCGCTGTCCATGATTTCGCCGAGCAAGGCATCGACTTCGCTATGGTCATTGTGCAGATCTTGCAGGATGCCTTCGGCAATCCCCAGCATTTCTCTAATCATTCTCTAAGACTTTCAGTTGGAAGCGGTCGTGTCTGGACAAACAACCCTTGCGCGGCGAGGTTCCTTTCGTTGGCAGACAAAGAATTTTTTGTGCATCCCTGACCGGCGCTCGTCCGCTGTTGTGGCGAGGGTGTCGAGATTGGCGGTTGGGCCCGGCATTCCCGTGTCGCGTCCTCAGACCGGCGCCGCGGCTCAGAGCGGTGTCTTGAAGGCTTTCGCCCTCCGGCACCGCCGACGGCGAGGATCTTTGATCTATCGAAGTTCGCCGCGGGATGCCGGCTCCTTGTGCGACCGGCCGCTCTTTATGGTGTCCGCGCGATCCGCGGCGGCGCGGGGAGAACGGACTTCGTTATATACGAATAGATATGTCGGTGATACGGTAGCCGCCCTTGCGTGGAATGCCCGGAGAAGCGCATGTCATCGATCGCCCGCGAAGAAACCTACAAGGTTGTTG
>JAJPIH010000478.1 GCA_021324875.1 Alphaproteobacteria bacterium | reverse complement strand
GGGGCCTGCAGGTGCGTGCGCTGGCGCCGCATTACCGCGTCATTGTCATGGACAGCCGCGGCCACGGGCGCAGCAGTCGCGACACGCGGCCATTCGGCTATGATTTGATGGCCGACGATGTGATCGGGCTGATGGATTACCTCGGGATCCCCAAGGCGGCGATCGTCGGCTGGAGCGATGGTGCGATCATCGGGCTCGACATCGCCCAGCGCCATCCGCAGCGGCTGACAAAGCTCTTCGCCTTTGCCGCCAATTCCGATCCGAGCGGCGTCGCCGATATCGCCAAGAGCCCGGTGTTCAACGCCTTTGTTGCCCGCGCCGGCAAGGAATACGCCGCCCTGTCGCCGACCCCGAATGAATACAATGCGTTTGTCACCCAGATCACCAAGATGTGGCAGACCCAGCCGAATTGGACGGCCGCCGATCTGGGCAAGATCGCCGTTCCGGTTTGGATTGTCGATGCCGACCATGACGAGGCCATCAAGCGCGAAAACACCGAATTCATGGCCGCCAATATCCCCGAGGCCGGGCTGCTGATCGAGCCGGATGTCAGCCACTTTGCATTTCTGCAGGATCCGGAGCAGTTCTCCGCCGATCTGCTTCATTTCCTCGCCCATGTTCCGGCAAAATGAGGCCGCCGGTGTTCGCTCGCGCGCGACGCCGCATCCCCGTCGGTGATGGTGTGGAACGCGGCCGGTCGACCGGCCGCTGCCGAGCACATTGGCGTTTGCGGGATTTTTCCGGCGGCGCACGGGAGAACGGATGTTGACGCAGGCGGCGAGGAGGATGGCATGCAGCGGGTGTTGATTACCGGAGCGGCGGGCGGCATCGGGCGCGCGCTGCGCGAGCGGCTGCGGGGGGTTTATCCGGTATTGCGGCTGTCGGACCGGGTGCTGCCGGCGCCGGCGCGCGACGGCGAGGAAATCGACCAGACCGATCTTGCCGACATGGCCGCAGTCGAGCGCATGGTCGCCAACTGCGACGGCATCATCCATCTCGGCGGCCAGTCTGGCGAGGCCGAATGGCCGGTGATCCTGCAATCAAATATCGTTGGCGTGTTTAACGTGTTCGAAGCCGCCCGCCGCGCCGGCGTCAGGCGCATCGTCATGGCGACGAGTAACCACGCGGTGGGCTTTTATCCGCGCGCCCAAACCATCGACCACCGGGTGGTGCCGCGGCCCGACAGCCGCTACGGGGTCAGCAAGGCATTTTCCGAGGCGCTCGCGAGCCTCTATGCCGACAAGCACGGGATCGGCTTTCTGTGCGTGCGGATCGGCAATTTCGGCGACCGCCCGATCGACAAGCGGCGCTTGGCGATTTGGATCAGTCCGCGCGATCTGACGCAATTGGTGCGCATCGGGCTCGAGCATCCCGATCTCCGCTACGAGATTGTCTACGGCGTGTCGAACAACCGGCGCTCGTGGTACGATAACACGAATGCCTATCGGCTCGGTTATCGGCCGGAAGACGATTCGGAAGCCTACGCCGCGGCGGTGCTGGCGGCCGAACCGCCGGATGCCGATCCGATCGCCGAACACTATCAGGGCGGGACATTTTGCGCCGCCGAATACACGGCAAAAGCGCCTTCGGCCTGACCCGCATGATGGTGGGCCGCGGGCACCGCGGCGGTGTGACGAGCGTTTCGGGCGGCCGGCGCGCCGGAGTGCACCCGCGCCAGGGCCGCGCCTCGTCGGTCATGCTGCCGGTGGCTCAACCGCGCTCGACCGGAAATTTCGGAACTCCCACCCCGGTTGCCGGCGTTATAGTGGTGGCAGCGACGATGATGACCAACGAGCGCAAGATCTGGGAGGCGGCCCTTTTGCTGGTCCGCCGCCATGGCAGTTCGGCTGCGGAAGTCGCACACCGCGAGGTGCAGCGCCAACGCAGTGACGGTGACGCGCTGACCTGCGTTGTGTGGTGCTGGATCGCGCGCTCGACCGCGGAGTTGTTGCGGCCGTTTCCCGATAAGGGCGAACGCGTGCACTGACGTAATCCTTGGCCGTCCCCTTAATTTTACCGGGCTGTGCTCCGATATCGGGAGCGTCGATCATTTCTCGGATAAGAGGGGTGCCATGGCCGGGGGTTTATGGGGTCGCCGGGCGACGGGCGAGCATGCGGGCGACAAGAAATTTGCGGTGTCGATGAGCGACGAGGAATGGCGGCGCAAACTGTCGCCGGCCGCCTACCATGTGTTGCGCGAACACGGCACCGAGCGCGCCGGGACGAGCAAACTCGACAAGGAATATGGCGCCGGCATCTATCATTGCGCCGGATGCGGTCAGCCGCTGTTTTCAGCCGACACCAAATTCAACAGCGGCACCGGCTGGCCGAGCTTCTGGGCGCCGCTCGACAACGCGGTCGACACCCAAACCGACCGCAGCTTTTTCATGACCCGCACCGAGGTCCATTGCAGCCGTTGCGGCGGACATTTGGGACATGTCTTTGACGACGGCCCGCAACCGACGGGGCAACGTTATTGTATGAATGGCGTGGCGCTGGAGTTCCGCGCCGCTCAAGGCTCGGCCGCGGCGAAAGCGGAAAACGAACCACCGCAGCGCTAACTGTCGAAGCCAAGCAGGTTGTTCAGCCGCGCGACGGGCGATAGCCCGGCGAGGGCGGAATGCGGCCGGCAGCGGTTGCAATCGAGGGTCCAGGGCTGTGCATGGCGTGGCCTCGCTCGGCGCTGGAATGGCAGGCCCGGGCCTAGGCTCATTCGCGCAAGGGCGTCTGGATGAAAGCGCTCGGCCTTGCCGTTGCTGCGCGGCGTGTCGGGCCGGGGGCAGACATGGCGAATGCCGACCTCTTGGAGGCGGCGGTGGGAGGCGTGGCTCGATCGGCAGAGCCGTTGTCGGTCATGATCCGCTCGACCATGACGCCGCGGCGTTTGAACCAGCCGAGCGCCCGGTTGAGGAAGGCGACGGCGCTATCCTTCTTCTCATCGGGCAGGAGCTCGGTGGGGGCGAGCCGCGAGGCGTCGTCGATGCAGACAGAGCAGACCTCAGATTTAACGCAATAAAAGCAGGTTATCCTTGTATATCTTCCCATCCTTCATGATGAGCACGAAGTTTTGGTCCGGTTTAGCGACCAGATTGATGTCGTTAATCGGATTACCGTTGACCACGAGCAAATCGGCAAGCGCATCCTCTTCGATGATCCCGAGTTTTCCCGGGTAGGGATTGCGCGGACCGGACATCGCTAAAAGTTGACCGTTGACGGAAGTGGCCATCTTCAGAATGTCGATATTACTATACCAGCGGCTCAAATGCGTCAGCGCCAACCCTTGGCGCTCAGTTAGTTCTCTGGAAAACAATAGATCGGTTCCGAACGCGGTTTTGACTTGGTGTTTTTTCGCGAGCGTATAGACAGTGTTGGTTCCGGCGATTACCTGGAGCAGGTTTGCCCGGCTTTGGCCGACCAAGGGAGGCGCGTCGTCCTCGCTGACAAACGGTTGTGTGCTGAGCCAGATTTGCTTTTGCGCCATGAGCACGGCGGTGTTCTCGTCAATCAGATGCCCGTGCTCGATGCATTGGCTCCCCGCATTGATGGCCCGCTGAATTTGCACAGGCGGGTAGGCGTGCACGGTCACATAGGTGTTCCGGTCGGCGGCGGCCTCGACACCGGCTCGGAGCTCGGGCTCGCTGAAGGTAAACATGTCCAGCGTCGTGCGCCACGACGCCACACCTCCTCCGCCCACAAGTTTAATTTGGGAGGCCCCCAGGACCAGCTGTTCGCGCACGCGCAACCTGACCTCATCGGCACTGTCGGCGATATAAGCGCTGCCGGTCAGCTCCGTGTAGCTCAACGGGCCGCCCGGGCTCCTTGGAAGATCCGAGAGCGGACGCATGTCGCCATGGCCGCCGGTCGTCGTGATCATGGCGCCCGAGGGAAAGATACGGGGCCCTGTCACGAGCCCCTCGTCGATCGCCTGCTTCAACGCAAATGACGGGCCGCCGAGATCGCGGACGGTGGTAAAGCCACGCATCAGTGTTCGTTCAGCCTGGGCGCTTGCGGCAAGAAAGACATACCCGATCTCTGCCGAGAGCAGCGCGTTGAGCGGGAGCGCCGCGAAGATCGTATGCCAATGCGCGTCGATCAGGCCCGGCATGACAACCCGCCCGCCGCAATCGATCACTCGCGCACCTTCCGGCGGCGTTATCTCACCGCCGGTAATCCGCTTGATCCGATTGCCCTCGACGAGGAGGTTTATCCCGCCGCGCACGGTTGTGGATTTTCCGTCGAACAGCAGAAAATTCCTGAAGAGGGTTGGCGCCGTGGGGCCAGGAGGCGCCGCTTGCGCGCTGGCCGACCGAACAAGCCCGAGTGCTGCGAGCGAAGCCGCCATCCCGGCGACAAAGCCGCGTCGGGACATTTCACGCGTGATTCGACGAGCCGCGAGTTGAAGTTGCGGCGCACAACAAGAACAGGTCGGACAAATCGATCGATCGGCATGATTGGCGGAGCCGAACGGAACCACCGGAATCCTCCCACCTCTCAGCAACTGGCAGCTAATCACTCTACCCCGGAACTCGAAATTGGCGTCGGTCCCGATGCTGCCCCCTGCTGCGCGCCCTGCACGCCGCTCCCTTGCGGCGAACAAAGCCCGGCAATCGAGATCACTGAAGATTTGCTATAGCACGCAGCGCTTGCCCGGCGTTTTCGAAGCCCGCAATGCCTGGTTCCGCACTTTGGCGGTGGCGCGTTTGCGCATGACCCCATCCTGGGAAAGCCGTAAGGCGAGTGCCAAGGCCCGATTTCGGCCGCGCTTCTTCCCCACCCCAACCTCAACCGCAGCCTGGCACATGCCGGGTGCGCCGGCAGCGGTGAGGCCTGCGGGATGCCTTGTCCGCGGATCCCGGGACCCCAGCAGGTCCCGGCGGTCTTGCTGCCGGTAGAACGCGGCGCGGCAAATGTCCGCGGATTTCGCGGCGGCGCACAATCGCGGGCGCTGGTGCCGCTGTCTCGAGCGCCGTGCAAATTGGGACGTTGGGTCGGTTCGCGGGACGGTCGGTTATCGCCCGCCATCCCGGGCATGCCATGATCGGCAAGACGGTCCCAAGTCTTCGAGATGATTTTGTCGGGTCGGGGGGCAGGCGCCTGTGGCACACTGTCTTGCCCCGCGATGGTGATCAGGTGGATGTGGGTGAAGCTGCATTGCGCTTTGGCGACGGGTCTTGTCGTTTTGGTTTGCGCGGCCGGCTTGACTGCCTGCAAGCCCGACACCAAAGCCGAGGCGCCGATTGTGCGTCCGGTGCGCACCGTCACCGTCGCCAAGAGCGAGGCCGCCGAGCCGGTCGTGATGACCGGTCACCTCCATGCACAGAATGAGGTGGCGCTGGCCTTTCGCATCGGCGGCCGAATGATCGAACGGGCCGTCAATGTCGGCGACCAAATCGCGACCGGCCAGGTCATCGCCAAACTCGATCCCGAAAACGAGCTCAACGCGCAACGTTCGGCGCGCGCGTCCCTGATCGCGGCCCAGGGCCAATTGAATTATGCGCGCAACCATTACGACCGCCAGCGGCAACTGCTCGCGAACGGGCACACGACCCGGGCGCGCTATGATCAGGCGCAAAAAGCGTTGCAGAATGCCCAAGCGGCGGTCGACAACGCCAAGGCGCAATTGCAAATCGCCACCGACCGGGTCGGCTACACGACCCTGACGGCGGACAGCGCCGGCGTTGTCACCGCCCGCGGCGCCGAACCCGGCGAGGTGGTTCAAGCCGGGCAAATGATCGTTCGCGTCGCGCGTCAAGGGGGACTGGACGCGGTCTTTGACGTGCCCGCCTCGGTTTTGCGCGCCGCCCCGGCGGATTCGCACATCACCGTCAAACTGGCGGACGATCCCGATGTCTGGGCGACGGGGCGGGTGCGCGAGGTGGCGCCGCAAGCCGACCCGACAACCCGAACCTTCGAGGTAAAAATCGCCCTCGACAATCCGCCGCCGCAAATGCGGCTCGGCGCCACGGTCATCGGCACCGCGATGCTGCAATCGGCACCGGCGATCGAGATCCCGGCCAGCGCTCTGACACGAATCAACCGCCGGCCCGCGGTATGGATCGTCGACCCTAAAAAACATACGGTCACGCTGCGAAATGTCGAGTTGGCGCGCCATGACCCGGAGACGGTCGTCGTCGCCCAAGGGCTGGAGCCGGGCGATATTGTCGTAACCGCCGGAGTTCAGGCGCTCTATCCGGGTGAAAAGGTACGGCTTCTCGGGTGGCCGTGCTAGATGCAGTTCAATCTTTCCAAATGGGCGCTCGAGCACCGCTCGTTTGTCGTCTTTTTGATGATCGCGGCGACCGTCGCAGGTCTTTCAACCTTTTTCCGTCTTGGTCGCGACGAAGACCCGCCGTTTGTGATCAAAACCATGGTGGTCTCGGCCGCCTGGCCCGGCGCCACCCTCGACGACACCGTGTTGCAAGTGACCGACCGGCTCGAACGGACCTTGCAGGAAACCCCGCAGCTCGATTTCCTGCGGAGCTACACGAAACCTGGGCTGACAACGATCTTTGTCAATCTCAAGCAATCGGCGCCCGCCGCCGAAATCCCGGATATCTGGTATCACGTCCGCAAAAGTGTCGCCGACATGCGCCACACTTTGCCGGCGGGGATCGTCGGGCCCCGCTTCAACGACGAATTCGGCGATGTCTTCGGGATCATTTACGGGGTCACGGCCGACGGCTTCAGTCAGCGCGAACTGCGCGATTACGCCGAAGAGATCCGCTCCGAGCTGATGCACGTCCCCGACGTGGCGAAGATCGAACTGTTGGGCGCCCAAGACGAAAAGATATATGTCGAGTTCTCGGTCAAGCAGCTCGCCGGCTTGGGGATCGACCGAACGGCACTGGCCGCGGCGTTGGCCGCGCAAAACATCGTCAAACCGGCCGGGATCATTCAGACCGGCAATGAAAAGCTGTTGTTGCGGGTGTCGGGGGCGTTTGAGGCGGTCCGGGACATCCTGGCGGTCAATTTTGTCGCCAATGGCCGCCTGATCCGGCTGCGCGACATCGCCAGCGTGCACCGCGGTTTTGCCGACCCGCCGCAACCGATGTTCCGGATCAATGGGCAGAACGCGATCGGCATCGCGATTTCGATGCGCGAGGGCGGCGATATCCTGACCCTGGGCCGCAATGTCGCGCGCAAAATGCGTGAAATCCGCGCCGACCTGCCGATCGGCATCGAACCGGTGCTGGTCGCCGATCAGCCGGCGGTGGTCGATCACGCGATCAGCGATTTCACGACATCGCTGTGGCAGGCGATCGCGATCATCATGATGGTCAGCTTTGTCAGCCTCGGCATGCGCGCCGGCGCCGTGATCGCGCTGTCGATCCCGCTGACGCTGGCCATCGTCTTTCCGCTGATGGAGTTCACCGGGATCGACCTGCAGCGCATTTCGCTGGGCGCGCTGATCATCGCGCTCGGGCTGTTGGTCGATGACGCGATGACCACGGTCGATGTCATGACCTCGCGTCTGGCGGCCGGCGACAGCAAGGAAGACGCCGCGAGCTTCGCATACAAGACCCTAGCTTTGCCGATGCTGACCGGCTCGTTCGTGACCGCTGCTGGTTTTATTCCGATCGGCTTTGCCCGCAGTTCGGCGGGCGAATACACGTTTTCAATTTTCGCGGTCGTGTCCTTCGCGCTGATCGTTTCGTGGATTGTTGCCGTATTGTTTGCACCGCTGATCGGTGTTGTGCTGCTGAAAAAACCGGCTTCCCAAGGCTCGGGGGCGCCGAGCGTCCTGCTCGCCGGGTTCCGGCGGCTCCTGGTCGGGGCAATGCGGTGGCGCTGGCTCACAATCGGTGCGACCCTCGCCTGCTTTGTCGCCGCGGTGCTGCTCTCGCCCAACATTCCACGGCAATTCTT
>JAJPIH010000351.1 GCA_021324875.1 Alphaproteobacteria bacterium | reverse complement strand
GCACAGCACGGTGACGCCGGGCGCATTGACCGGCACGACAAAGGTCAAGTGCTGGCCGTCGAAAATCAGGCCAGAGACGCTGCCGACATAAACATCCTCGGCATAGGCGGGACTGGTATGCATGCCGATCTTGCCGGCGATGACGATCCCGGCATCGGTCTCGCGGATGATCTTGAGCGCGGCGCGGTCGGCCGGGTTCTGACGCAGGCGATAGCCGATGGTGGCGCCGCCCCCGCAGAAGGTCAGGAACCGGCCGGTCCGGGCGATCTGCTCGCGATGCCGCGCCGCGTTCTCGACCTGCCCGGCCGAGGGGTTGTGTTCTTCGACCGCGCAATAAAGCCCGAGTGCGATCAGATGACCATAGCACGGGGTATGGGTGATGTTGCCGGCGCTCAAAAAAGTGGAAGCGGCAATAAACCGCCCAAGCGCGGCGAGTTCTTCGGTACTGCGGGGCGGGACATACGCCCATGGGATACGGTGCCCGTCGCGGTCGGGTGGCGCCAGTGCGACCGCCTGCCAATCCGGGTCCCGCAGACGATCGTACCAGGCGGCGTATTCATCGACCATCGCCCGCGTCGCCGGATGCGTCGTGACGTCGTCGACGGCGCCCGCGCCCATGACCCACACCCGGCGGCCGTCGCGCAGCGCCTCGCGATACTCCGCACCCGTCCTCATCGGCTGCCCCCTGTTCTACGCAACGGCCCCTATCCGGTGACATGGCAAGATCTAGCGTTGGCACGAATTTTCACCGGCGCGATGCCCGGAGTCTTGCCGAGACCGGGGCGGCGGGCAAACGTTTTTGTCGCCGCTGGCCTCTCCGATGGGCCGGCCAAATCGGCCGGGCCACGCCGGTTGGCCGCGGTCACGATCGGGGTAAGCCCGGAATACCGGCAATCGCGTTGACATTTCTGACGGACCGACGATCGGCAACCGGGAGTTCAATCGAGATTGACGCTCTAAGCCGGCCGCTTTAGCCTGCCGACGGCACGCAACATCGTCCCGGGACAAGAACCGGGACGGGAAAACAAAAAAGCGGGAGGAAACGGCATGTGGTCGTCGCTGGGGCGGGCATTGGCAACTATCGTGATTTTGCTTTACGCCGGGGCGGCGACCGAAGCGGGCGCCGGGGGCGACACCGGTCAGCGCGAAAGCCACATGGTCTTTGACATCACCCATTTCGACGTCATTCCACTGACCGAGAATAACGTCGATTTCTTGCAAACCGCCTATACCGCTCTGTTCCAATACCGCGATGCGAGCAAATCCGACCCCGGCTTCAAGAGTTTCCGCGTCGTCAATTGGCTGCTCGCGTCAAACCATTCACAAATTATCGACGTCTGGCGTAACCTCGATGCGTTCGAAGCGCATCTGGCCCAGCCGCACAGCGTCGATTTCCGGTACTCGGTGCAGGTTCAGCCACCGCCGCCGCCCCCCGGCTTCAATTGCTGCATCGGCAGTCCGATCGACGACCGCCAATACCGCGAGGTCGCGTCTTTCAATACGCCCTGGATCAGCGACGCGCTGCCCGCCGGCGTCGGCGCCGCCAAAAGCGCGCTATTTGTCGTCAGCTATGTCGACTTTCTGGTCGATGCCGATCCGGGCAAGGGGCAGCGGGAATTGCTGCGACTTGGCGCTGACACCAGCAAAGCCCGGGGCCAGCTGAGCTATACTGTGCTGCAACAACTCGACCGTCCCAATCGCTACGCGGTATTGGAAGTGTGGGACAGTGTCGCGGACTACAATATTTGGCAAGCCGGCGCCGTGGTCCGCAATTTTCTGAGCAAGGTGACGCCGCTGCTCGGCTCCCCGATCGACCATCGCCTCAACATCCTGTGCGGTGAAACCTATGTCGACGGGACAGGCTGCGTCGCTCCCTAGGCGTGATCTTAGCGCTGATCGAACCAGACCGGGTGCGGCACCGTTCCGGCACGCGCACGATCACGCAACCGTCGCCCGGCCCGCAGGTCAGAATGCTACGGGCTCGGCCGAGAATGGTGTCAGGCTGGCGTCGGTTGTTGCTGGCGCCGGCGCAGGGTTTCGATGCGCGCCTCCATCTCGGGTCCGGGCCAGTCCTCGAGCAACCACGCCGGCAGCGGCTCGTCCTTGGCGCTGACCGGCAGCGCCTCGTCGTCGTCGCTGCGGCCGCCGGCGAACAGCTCGAGGGCAAGCGGCATCTCGTAATAGATTTCGAGAGTATTGCCGTCGGGGTCGGCGAAATAAAAGCTGCGCTGGTTGACGTGGTTGGTCGCCCGCAGGATTTCGACGCCATGTTGGACGAGATGCGTGTAGGCCTCGCGCAACGCTTGATAGCTGCCGACCTGGAAGGCGATGTGGGCGAGCCCGATCTGGTCGCGCCGCGGGCGTGGCGCTGTCGCCGGCGAAGGATGCTGCCCGATATCGAGCGTATGGAAGTTTTCGCCCAAGGTCATGAAGACGCCGCCGTGCTCGGGGTCTTCCTCGGCGACGACAAAACCGAGAATGTCGCGATAGAAACGCTTTGACGCCTCCTGGTAGGCGACCCGCAGATTGACGTGGCCTATTCCCTTCAGCCTGATCATCGGCGCCCTCCCATCTGGACCATGGCGATTGGGGTCCGACCTTAAGAGCAAGGGGGCGGCCCGGGCAAGCACCTGCTCGGCGGCGCGAACGCCGCTAAGGCGCGCAAATCGGCGCGCAGCCGGTTGGCGCCCGCGGCCAGCGCGGCTTCGATGCAGGCGTGCGTTTCCCGCCATACCGGCAGCGCCGCGGCGAGCCGCTCCCGCCCTGCCGAGGTCAGGTGCGGCCGACGGCTGCGGCGGTCGGTGTT